>NZ_JACJPL010000003.1 GCF_014696065.1 Leptolyngbya sp. FACHB-261
AGAGGGATAATCCTGCTTGAGAACTTTAGCAATCACTGCACAGTTATCTTGCTCTCTAATGCCTCGATACACCAAAGAAGCTAAGCTCTCATAGATTTTGCTGTGGATAGTAACTCCAGGCAGGGTAATCATTGAATGCTCTCCCGATGAAGGACTGTCATCTGTTTCCCAAAGTATATCGCTTGCCAAATTCCAGAATATAAAGCTCCTTGTGTAGATCTTCATATCTTGACTTGTAATTGCTCAACTCAGTAGCCAATCAGACTGGTGTGAGGCAAGGGCAGGGGAAATTGCCTGGAAGGCAGAGATACATTCAAGATCTCCCACAGGCTGCCTCGGAATCGAGAGCCGTATTGCTGAAGCGTTGAGGCAGCCAGGGTCTGTCGTCGTCGGTTCACGGCAATAGCTCATAGTGACAACCGCTTCATCCGGGGGGCAAACAGGTCGTCGCCCGCATCAAAGGTGTGGGACATCGCTACCGGATTTTGCATTCAGACATTGATGGTCGATCGGTTGTACGAATGTACTTTCGATCAAATTCGGATTCTAACTTAAGTTAGAGCCAGCCTTCTACTCCGCGATGGCATGGTTACTCTATCAATTTGCACTGTAAAAAATTTAACTTGCTATAGGCGACAGCTTCAAGGCGACCCCCTATATTGAATTTGTGCAAACAGTCATGCAAATGGATCGAGCAAGTAAATTGCACGGTTCCATGTTTGAAGGCATGAATATTCAAGGTGCAACTGAATTAACGCACACTCAAGCAGCAATATTGAAAGCATTAGGAGCGATCGCACAGTGAAGCGAATGCCCTTTGGCACGCGACGCGAACGCCTTAACTCTGTGCTTAACTCGCGGATCTTAAGTGCTGAAATTTGGAGTTGTCTTGCAGATTCAGTTCATGGCGTGATCGCTCACGTCATCAACCCTTGAGGGTAAACAGACGTTTCACTTAAAAGCACAAGCAGAGATGTTTAGCTTTTGATTTCATTCTGCAATTCCTCATTCACTAATCGCTCAAATAGGAGAGTTCAATGTCTAAAAATCAAAAAACTGGTCTAGAAGGACTGCTTCGTCCAGAAGATAGCATCCTGGTACTGATTGACCACCAGCCCTATCAGTTCACCAACTTGAACAGCCATGAACCTACGATGATCATTAACAATGTTATTGGTCTTGCCAAATCGGCAAAGGTGTTCAACGTACCCACAATCCTTACCAATGTCATGGAAGAAAGAGGGGGTCATATCATTAAGGGACTACAGGATGTTTTTCCTGATCAAAAACCGATCAACCGCACTTCCATCAATACCTGGGAAGATTCAAACGTTACAGATGTAGTGAAGGAAAGTGGTCGCAAGCAACTTATACTTGCTGCGCTTTGGACCGAGGTCTGTCTCGCAATGCCAGCAATCCAGGCGCTGGGTGAAGGTTATGAAGTATTCATCGTTACCGATGCCTCAGGCGGTGTTACTGCGGAAGCTCATGACATGGCGGTTCGCCGTATGGTTCAGGCTGGTGCAGTTCCAATCAACTGGATGGCTGTACTTGCTGAATGGCAACGTGACTGGGCACGCACAGAAACAGCTGCGGGTGTATCAGAGATTCTTCTTGAGCATGGCGGTGCTAGTGCAGTGGCCCTTGCATGGGAACTTCAGCTCCTTGCAACAACCCCTCCAGCGGACGGCAAACCTGTCCAGGTCAGCAATTCCTCCATTGGTCAATTGGTTTAGCGTTGTGGGTGAATTGCACCGTGATTGGCGTAACGATATTGAATGGCTAGGTAATCTCCTGCCAATCGCGAACGCCTCACGACTCGTGTGTAACTAAGTGAATGTTGTCATTGCTCAGTGATCCAGTTCATTTGCGGCATTGCAGCAGCACTGGATGATTTCGTGCATAAAATAGGGGCGATCGCCAGCGGTTGCTCATTCGTCTCCGCTACATTCTTCATTCACAATCTGAGTTTTATCCTATGACCCACATTCTCCATTTAGATGCGAGTCCGCGTGGCGATCGCTCCATCTCCCGCACGCTTTCTAAAGAGTTCATTAACCAGTGGAAAACTACTCATCCCAACGACACCATCACTTACCGTGATATTGGGCATGACCCTGTTCCCTTTGTGAGCGAAGACTGGATCGCGGCTGCATTTACTCCATCCGATCAACACACACCTGAGTTAGCCATTGCAATTCAAATTTCCGACGAATTGATCGACGAGTTTTTATCAGCCGATCGCTACGTTTTCAGTATCCCCATGTATAACTTCAGCATTCCTGCCAACTTCAAAGCTTATCTTGACCAGATTGTGCGAGCGGGACGTACATTCTCCGTTGATGAAACAGGTTACAAGGGACTGGTTCACAACAAGAAAATGACGATCATTATGGCTCAAGGCGGAGCCTATCCCGAAGGTAGCCCTACTCACGCCTATGATCTACAAACACCCTACTTGCGACTCATTTTTGGGTTTATTGGTATCACGGATATTGAGTTCGTCTATGCCGATAGCCTTAATCTTGGGGATGAAGCCCGGAATCTGGCGATCGCTAATGCCCAATCTGCTTTAAAGGCAGCGATCGCGCATTAATTATCATCACTTTTTGGGTAGCTAAAGTTTTTGAGGTCATGTGTGATGCTAGATCCATTGGTTGTGGGTACCGATGAAGCCACCCATCAGGTAACCGCCATTATTTCTCACCTCATTCGAACTGGGCGTGAGCAGGGATATGAGGAGTGGTTGCACGGGATTGCGACGGCTGCTCATCAATTTCAGGGACATCTAGGGGTCAATGTGATTCGCCCCTGTAACCCCGCATCCTGAGTATGTGGCAATCGTCAGATTTGATCATTACAACAACCTCAAAACTTGGCTGGAATCCAGTGTGCGGCAGGAATGGTTGGAGCGGTTGCAACCCTTGATTGAAAAGCCTGAAACCATTCAAACCCTGACGGGTCTGACAAACCCATGAAGGCTCCACCTCCGCGCTACAAAATGGCGATCGTGACATGGCTGGGAGTGTTTTTTACGATATCTATTCTCAATCGTTTGCTAGTACCGCTCCTAGCGAAGCTTCCGGTATTGCTCAGAACGTTGTTGATTACAGGTCTAACGGTTGCCCTGCTCACCTACGTGATTATGCCGCGCCTCACTCAACTCTTTTGCAAATGGCTGTATCCCATTTGAGCAAGTACATATCTTGCACATTCACAGGAATCTTCCATGTCTTGTCAACACCTGAACGAACTGACGCTAGAGAATATGATTTCAAAAGCCAATTACCCAGTATTCCGCTGTGAGGAATGCCTGCGAGTTGGCGATCGCTGGGTACATTTAAGAATTTGTCAGACCTGCGGCAAAATGTTGTGCTGCGACTCATCTAACAATCAGCACGCACGCCGTCATTATGAAGAAAGCGGACGCGCGGTGATTAGTTCAGCCGAATTGGGAGAACAATGGCTGTGGTGTTTTGCCGATGAACAACAGAAGAACTATTGATCACGCACCCCTTCTACTCGCGAGGAAACCATGATGTCAAATCAGCCTACTCTGCCCTCAACGGATATTTGGCCGAGTTTACCCCTGGACGCATGGCAAGAGACCTATACCACCTTGCACATGTGGACGCAAATCATCGGCAAAATCCGATTTGTCCAAACTCCGTGGATTAATCATTCCTGGCATATTCCCCTATATTTAACCGTTCGGGGACTGACTACTTCCACGATTCCCTATGGAAGTCGCATCTTTCAAATCGACTTTGATTTCATTGATCATGAGCTGCTGATTCAAACAAGCGAAGGGGCAAGACGGGCGATCGCACTCTACCCTCGCTCTGTTGCTGATTTTTATCAAACTGTGATGGAAACTCTGAGAGAATTAGACCTTCACATCACAATTAACACCAAACCGAATGAAGTCCCTGACCCAATTCGATTTGAGCAGGATGAAACCCATGCTGCTTATGATGCGGATTATGCCAATCGATGCTGGCGAGTGCTGCTACAGTCCGATCGCGTCTTTCGAGAATTTCGTTCACATTTTTCCGGCAAGGTTAGTCCGGTTCATTTTTTCTGGGGGAGTTTTGATTTAGTAGTGACTCGCTTTTCGGGGCGATCGGCTCCTGAGCATCCGGGAGGGGTGCCAAATCTACCGGATGCAGTGGCGCAGGAAGCCTATTCCCAGGAAGTCAGTAGCGCCGGATTTTGGCCCGGAGCCGGATTATCGTACCCAGCGTTTTATTCCTATGCGTACCCAGAACCCGATGGGTTTAAGCAGGCTGAGGTTCGTCCTGATGCTGCATTTTACAGTAAAGAGTTGGGTGAATTTATTTTGCCCTATGACGCTGTCCGCGAGGCAGAATCACCGGATCAGATGTTGTTAGAGTTCTTGCAAAGCACCTACGAAGCTGCCGCCAGGTTAGGCAGCTGGAATCAAAAGGAACTTCAGCAGTTGACGTTTAAGTCGCAACTGCATTCCTAAATTGGCGTTTAACTGGCAGATCTTAAGTGGTGAGATGTAGGACAGTTTCGCAGGCTGGTTTATTGGACGCTTAACCCTTGAGCGTGAAGGACAATTCCGATGAACCTAAGCGATGCCAATTATGTCGCCAGCGTTCTCCAGGATATTGAAGGTTCCATTGTGCTCGTAGGTCACTCCTACGGGGGTGCAGTGGTTACGAATGCGGTCAAGGACAACGAAAACGTGAAGGCGTTGGTTTACATTGCGGCTTTTGCTCCTGATGCGGGCGAAACCGCTGTTGAACTCTCAGGACGTTATCCAGGCAGCACACTTGGTCCGACCCTCGCGCCCCCCGTTGACCTGCCGGATGGTGGCAAAGACCTCTACATCCAACAGCTAGGAGCACCACAAACTCAAGGGACATCAGCTCAGTGTCAACAGGGCTAGCTTCAGTCCCGCTAGTCAATCCATTGTCACCGCTTCTCATGACGTCACTGCCCGCCTCTGGGACCGCTCTGGCAAGCAACTCGCTGAGCTTAAGGGGCATTGGAACGAGGTCAACAGTGCCAGCTTCAGTCCTGATGGCCAGGCTATCATCACCGCTTCTCATGACGTCACCGCCCGGGTGTGGCCTTTTAACAGCTTCGATAAACTGCTAGGGCAAGGCTGCAAACGGATTGAAGGTCACTTGAGTCCCAATCCCAAAGAGTTAGTAACACTAGAAGTTTGCAAAAAGCAGACTAATTGAAGGCTTTGCTACTCATCCTCGCAAAGCAAGAACTGGAGAGCTTACACAACCAGTAGCTAGATCAGAACTTATAGCAGGCTGGCTTAGGAGGAGCCTTCGCACTCTCATATTGGAAAGGCCCAACACTTAGGCGGGAAGCATTAGGGGGTCAATTATAGCGATTCTCAGGTGAGTGCAGTACAGCTTGAGGTACCAGGAGCGACCTGGTAACAGCAATGGTTAAACCAACCGATTATGTCTTTAACCGTAACTGAGTTGAATGCTTCTGTCATTGCTTGATCCAGGTCTTTACGACTGCGAGCCACTTCAGACCATAAAAACTCTTTCACTTTCGACTCACGATTCTCAATCGGATTAAAGTCAGGTGAATAGGGAAGCAAGCATAACAGCTTTGCACCTGCTGCTTCGATCGCTGCTCGGATGCCTGCAGTTTGTGAGAGCTATAATTGACCATTAAGAAAACTTCTGGGTTGGCTACATAAGAGAGGCACTCAACAGATGCCTCTCTCCTTCAAAAATTTCTGCTCACAACTCTAAAACTCAGTAGGTATTGACCTATACAGCTGATTAGGACATCCTAAGTCTGTATACAGACTCCGCCAATGACTAGTCAAACTCCTGAAAATGGCCACCCTTACCCGGAGCAGCCTGAAGGCCTGCTGGAGATCCTGCAACGCCTAGACCGAAATCTTGAAGTACTGACTGACCTGACAGGCCGCCTTGCAGAGGAGCAAACAGCAACTCGAATTGAGGTTCAAGGGCTGCACGAGAGCGCTGAGCAAAGGTATGCCGCTCTCGATCAGCGCATTGCCGCGGTACAGGCTACTACTGAGCAACAGGCCCAAGTTGCAGCACAGCAGGCTGAAAGCATCAATCGACTCATTACTTTGTTGGAGCCTCGGAGGGGACGGAATTAAAGTTCAATCTCCTTCCTGAGACAATTCCTTAATCTTGACAAGTTATGGTGAGCCGAGACCGCACTCAAGCTATCCGAAACCTAGCGTTCTCCCATTTAGCATCAGAAGTGCACCACAGACTGAGTAAACGGCCTCCTCAACATGAGGCTGTTTTACCGGTATTACCTGAGGAAATGGCCAACCAATTAGCTAATAAGATTAAAGTCCCAAGAGGTTTTTGGAAGGAGCAAAATCAGCAACTCCAAAAGGATCTAGAAGCCTGGCTCCATGAAGGAAAAGAGCCTGAGTTTCTACCTGGCATTCTAGCAATCAAACCAGACCCCAATCTGCCAGATGAAGTTTCTTGGAAAGAATCTTATTTAATAAGCTTGTATGGTTTTAATTCTGCTCACTTATTGATCCAAAACGGCAGTATTAACCTAGATCCAAGACATCTAGACACTCTCTTGAATTCTGAGCTAGGTTTTCCTGATCCAGGAGTACAACCACATTTATTCCAGAGTGAGAATACCGCAGCAATTCCAACTGTAGCTCCGATGGCAAGTAGCACACAAGCTCTGATTCGACCTGACCTCTGGCAGCAGGATTCCAGCGGTAGCGTCTCATTTCGCAAAGACTTTAGCAAAGACCGATACATTGAGCACTTTATCACTTCAACAGTTCCGGAAAGCAAAAACCTAGTCCTGTTTACTGAAAAAGCAGCTTGGAATATCATTTGGAAGCTTGGGGAAGAGGGGCTTGATACCGCCAAACTGCACTTGATGTTTGCCGCTCATGCCTTCAAGCAAGAAAAGCCTTGGGAAACTGAATTTAAGCTTGCTGGTTCAGATCTCATTAAAGAGTTAGGTTGGGACAATCGTAAGGACTTGAGTAAGACGGCAAAACTCAAGAAAGTAGCCCACCATGCTTGGCTATTAGGAAGCCTTGCAGTCAAAATCACCTGGAGCGAAGGCAAACGTGATAGTGGGGTTGATTATTCGAGGATGTGGAATATCCCCCTGATCACAGAGTTAGGTCAGCCTAACCTTCAAGGACTTATCGAGACGCCGCAGGAAGTAATTATTACTGTCAAACCTGGAGCGTGGATAGAGCGCTTTCTGGGTCAGGAGGAACTGTACCAGTTCGGCTGGCTTTCGCAGCAGCTCCTACGCATTGACTCCCATAACGGGGAGTTAGCGCTGCGTATGGCCATGCACCTGACGACAGACAGCCGAACTTATCTCAGCGGACAGTATCAGATCCGCTCTCTGCTTGAAGACGTTTTGCCCAAAGAGGTTTTGGAGAAAGCTCGCAGTGACCGTCGCAGATCCTACGAAATCCGGCAACGGCTCTACAACGCTATTACCCAACTGAAGCAGCTTGGCTGGCAGATAGAGGGATTTGAGAAGAAGTCCAAACTGGATGAGCTATTAGACACCCGCATCACTATCAAGCTTCCGACACCCATCCCACGATTAATTGCTAATCAGACCGAATCGAAGCCTCGCAGACTTCCGCCTGCCTCAGCTGCTGTTGCTCTAACCGGCAACCGAGTCAAAGAAGCCCGTAAAGCCAGAGGCTGGAGCCAGGCAAAACTAGCAAATTTTCTTGGGGTCTCTCAATACCTTGTCTCAATGATCGAGCGAGACGAACGCTCAATTACCCCGGATACTGAAAGCAAACTGAGGCAGGTGTTGCTTGATTGAGCCTGCCTTAAAACACAAGCTCCCGACGGTGTTGACATGACTCAAGGCGCGAGGAGGCCCAAGGTGTCAGCTCCATCGGGAGCGCCTGTTTTAGTGTTTTCATGACCCACTAGCGTGCAGAGAATCCTAGCCTCAAGGGCGGAGACAAACCTCCTGCCGCTTCTGAAACATCGTTGGGGCCAAGCAGATGGACCATGCAGATGGTTAGAGACTAAATGTCAGGACCGTCGGGAGCAGGTTATGACAGTCCTAGCACAGGCAGCAATACTACAGCGAGTCACGGGGCTCCCGCCATAACCAATAATGCAACCTCAAGCGCGTTGGTGGAAATCCTCCACACTTCAAGACGGCCAGTCTGCACACCTAAAACCTTGCTTCTACCTAGGCAGAGGTCAGAAGCAAGATTAAAACAGAAATTCCGGCGGCTCTGACAACCTCCTATCCATCCGCCATATCTCTCTCGGGTATGCCGAGTCAGGAAGGCATGTTTTAGCGCTGTCTAGCTCTGGGCAGCAGCCTGAAGATAAAAGCTCTCAACCCAAATAAAAACCCCGCCGCAACCGACAGAGGCAACTTCACCCGGCTCTTTCTGGACTGTCAGAAGCGTCGGGAAAGCCTGTTTTAACCAGAGTTTGCTCTAGAGAGAATCCTGACGGCACGGATCTCCAATCTAGATGAAAGCTCCCGCTGGTTCTGATGACCATAACCCCGTTTGTCCTTCTGGACTTGTCAGAACCGTCGGGTAAATGTGTTTTAACCAGGAGTTGCTCGCTTGGGCAGCTTGAAGGTCAGGTTTTCAATCCAAATGAAAACTTCTCTGCTGTTCTGGCAAGTTAGGGCAGACTGCCGTCCTTCTGAATCGTGTCCAGCCCACTGACGATGTTTCAAGCTAGCAGCATTTTTGGAGTCATCTCAACTTAAAATTTTGATTTTAAAACAAAATCCCCGACGGCTCTGACACTATTTTCTATAGCTTGAAACCTAAAACAGAAACACCCGTCGGTTCAGACTCTCTTCTCTTAGGTGGCAGAGCTTAAAACAAAAAACCCCGACGGCTCTGACGCCTTTTAAAAAGGTACAACGCCGCCAGGGCGGCTATTACAGCTCCAGGCATAGCGTCAGAACCGTCGGGTGTGCCTAAAAATTTTGTTTAAAACAAAAAAAAGTCAGAAATGGCTCCAGGCGCGGAGGCTACAAGCGTTTTAGCGCCATTATGAAAACCCCCGACGGCTCTGACAAAATCTGCAGTGACTCTGGAATTTCTTAAAGGGATACTCCTGAAAGGGTGATTCCTAGGGGCTTTTCTCAAATTAAAACAAACAAATTTCACTGTTGAGTTGCTCTTATTTCTAATTGATCCAAATTCGAATTTCTGTGATTCCATGCTTATAAGCAAAGGCAAGTTGTGTTTAGAGAGGATTAAGGTTCTCCGATAAAAAATCACTTTTTCAGATCTCAAGAGGTTGGGCCTAACGGTAACTAACCATAGGCTTTTCATCTTTAACCAGTTGCTCTCCTACAGCTATGCCCTTTCAAACCAACCAAAGTCACGTGATGTTATACACGCTACGCTTACGACGTCCGGGAGAGCTTAATAAAACAGGCTTGTACAACCCTGCTGTTCCTGTTGCTAAGCCACAGGAGTGGAGCTGGTGACAGGCGTTTTCTGCGAGACCGAAAGCGGATTTCAAAGTTTTGACATCCGTAGACACCTAGAAGCTCTAGAGAACCTCAAGGTACGAGGGCGCTCCTGGCAAGCGACCTGTCCCGTCTGTGGCGGCAACTCCCTCAAAGGCTCTACTACCAGCGGCAAGTACAAGTGCTGGAGCGGAGATTGCGCAAGCCGGGATATCCGGGAACGTATCGCCCCCCGCCACAGGGAGCCGTCCTGGCAGGACCAGCTCGACCGCGAACGCCAGCGCCGAGAACGAGAGCAACGGGCTGCTGAAGCT
>NZ_JACJPL010000004.1 GCF_014696065.1 Leptolyngbya sp. FACHB-261
CCACTCTGACCCATCCCGAACTCAGGTGTGAAACGTTGTTGCGGCGACAATACTTGGAGGGTCACCTCCTGGGAATATAGCTCGGTGCCAGGCTGTTTTTAAACAAAAAGAAAGGCTCTCTCCGTAGTTGGAGGGAGCCTTTCTTTTTGAAGAAGAACCTAGAAGATTGTGCTTGTAATGGGCTAGGAGTTCAATCCTTGCTCAATAAGAGCTTCTGCTTCTAAGGAAATTGCTCTTAGCGCTTTTAAAGTTTCAGTGGGAGCTTCTTGCCAGAGGTTGCGGCTATGAGCTTCTATTAACCTTTCAGCAATGTCTCGTAAAGCCCAAGGGTTTTTCTGCTGAATAAATGACTGAACTTGTGGATCGAGAACATAAGCCTCGGCAATACCCTGGTACATGAAGTCCTCAACGCAATTAGTGGTTGCGTCGTAGGCAAAAATATAGTCCACAGTAGCAGCCATTTCAAACGCTCCCTTGTAGCCATGGCGCATAACGCCTGCAATCCATTTGGGGTTGATGACTCGTGAACGATACACTCGTCTCATTTCTTCAGTTAGGGAGCGAACTTGGGGTTTTTCAGGTCGAGAATGGTCACCAAAGTAGGTAGCAGGTTGAGTGCCGCTGAGGGCTCGGACTGCAGCAGTCATTCCACCTTGGAACTGATAGTAATCATCAGAATCTACCAAGTCATGCTCTCGGTTATCTTGATTGTGTAAAACGATTTGCAGTGCCTTTAAGCGATGGCTAAAAGCTTCAGCAGCATTGGTGCCATTACCAGAACCAGTGTAGGCATATCCGCCCCAATTGAGGTAGGCCAGTGCTAAATCCTGTTCGTTTTGCCAGTTCTGCGCCTCGATTAAGCCCTGTAAACCCGCGCCATAAGCACCGGGTTTCGAGCCAAAAATTCGATATTGAGCCCTTATTTGAGCCTGGTTAATATCTAGTCCTGCTTGTTGCCATCTTTGACTATCTTGCTGTACTTGGGCTGCAAGAGGATTTTGATCGGGTGGCTCGTTAAGTTGGGCAATGGCTTGTACAGCACTATCAAACAAGCTAATTAGATTGGGAAATGCATCTCGGAAGAAGCCAGAGATGCGCAGGGTCACGTCAACCCGAGGTCGTCCTATAGCGGTCAGTGGCAGAATTTCGAAGTCGACAACTCGTCGCGAAGGACCATCCCAAAGGGGCTGAACTCCTAGTAGAGCAAGCGCCTGTGCAATATCGTCTCCACCAGTACGCATGGTCGAAGTGCCCCATACAGATAGCCCTAAAGTCTTCGGATATTCTCCGTGATCTTGGGTGTAGCGCTCGATTAACGCTTCAGCTGCTTTTCGGCCTAGAGCCCAGGCTGTTTCAGTAGGAATGGCACGAATATCAACTGAGTAAAAATTGCGTCCTGTTGGTAGCACATCCGTGCGTCCCCGAGTAGGTGCACCACTAGGGCCACTGGGTACGTAGCCACCTGCTAGGCCATGCAGTAAGTTCGTGATTTCACAAGTTGTTTGCTGAAGTGCTGGGAGCAGTTCTTTTTGCAGCCAGGGAAGTACAGGCCCCAGATCGGAAACCTGGTGCAAATTGTCCGCCAATAACGCTTCAACTAGGTAGGTAGCATAATGCTCTAGTGCCTCAACAGCATCACCTGTGATTCGGCAGGGACGATTGAGATAGGCTTGCAATGCATCAGGCAGTTCAACGCAGACTTGTCCTAAATCTACAGTAAGTGGATCAAAGTCTAATTGATATGCTTCGGCGATTGCTTGAGTAAGACCTAGCCTGCCAGCTTGCGGGCTGCGGGCTAAAGCTACGATCAGATCGCGTAACTGCTGCGCTTGAGGACACTGGCCGAAAATATGTAACCCATCGCGAATCTGAGCTTCTTTAAGTTCGCATAAATAACCATCAGCGAGAGCAAGAAATTCATTCAGGGGGCAGTTGGCATCGGTTCCTAAATCTTGATGCAAATGTGAGTCGTGGATTAGCTGACTAATGCGAGCTTCTAGTGTCTTAAGCCGTTTTGGATCTAGACTGCGAGCTTCGTAGTACTCATCAATTAGATGCTCTAAAGCCTGCAGAGGGCCGTATAGTTCCGCCCGAGTTAAGGGTGGAGTTAGGTGATCTACAATGACTGCCTGAGAGCGACGTTTGGCTTGAGAACCTTCGCCAGGGTCATTAACAATAAAGGGATAAAGATGGGGCAAAGGACCTAGGATTGCTTCTGGAAAGCAATCCTGTGACAAAGCCACTCCCTTACCAGGTAGCCACTCTAAATTGCCATGCTTGCCCACATGGACGATTGCTTGAGCTTGGAAGCGCTGACGTAGCCAGACGTAAAATGCCAAGTAGGCATGGGGGGGCACAAGATCGGGAGCATGATAGTTGAGAGTTGGATCTAACTCATAACCCCGAGGAGGTTGAATGCCAATAAATGCTGAGCCTAATTGCAGCCCTGCAATCGGGAAAGCAGCCTGGCATAAGTGTGGGTCTTGCTCAGGCAGACCCCAGCGCTCAAGAATGCGGGATTGAACGGCCTGGGGTAGGGCCAAAAAGAAGACTTTATAGTCAGCAAGCGGCAGGCTTTGAACCACAGGACGCAAGCCCTGTGCTTCTGGGTCATTGGTCGTGCGGCTAGTGAGCAGGGCCATCAATTCGTCACTGGAGCTAGGCAAGTCGTAGATGCTATAGCCTGCTTGTTGCATCGCCTGAAGAATCTGAACACAGCTGGCAGGTGTATCTAGTCCTACACCATTTGCTAAACGGCCATCGCGGCAGGGATAGTTAGCAAGCACCAGAGAAACCCGACGTTGCTGCGGTGGAGTTTGGCGTAAACGAGCCCAACTGGTAGTTAGGTCGGCAACGAACTCAATCCGATCTAGCAAGGGTTCATAGACAACGACATCGGTTTCTAGCTGCTGGTTTTGGGTTTGCACTGCTTTGAACGATACGGCTCGAGTGATAAGCCGGCCGTCAACCTCTGGCAACGCAACATTCATTGCAACATCGCGGGGAGATAAGCCCTGAGAGCTATCCAACCAAGCTTCAGTGGTGCTGCTGCTCAGGATGACTTGCAAGACAGGCACATTTAGACGTTGCCAGAGGTCGACGTCAGGTTGGGCGCCGTCGAGCTTGGCAAGGGAGAAGCTAGTGGTATTTAGGAGAACCTCAATACCCTTCAGATAGTTCAGCAGGGCTTCTGGGAAGTCTGGATCGCGCAGCGAGTAGACGAAAACTGGCACCGGTTGCAGGCCGCGCTGGTACAGCGCAGAGCACAAAGCGTCGATCACAGCTGTATTGCCCGCTAGAACATGAGCTCTGTAGAACAAGAGCCCCGCACTTCCAGTGATCTCAACCACTTCTGATTCTGAGGGTTGCCAGGGGTAGAGTCCCAGACGGGGTAGAGCCTGGGGCAGGGGTGGTTGATATTGGGTGCCGAGGGCTTGATCCGCTAGAAATTGCAGCGCATGGGCGGCATTCTCAATTCCACCCTCGGTGAAATAGCGCCAGAGCCGATCCATGATCTCAAGGGACACAGTTGAGTGACTCACTAAGTCAGGGTCAGGTTTGTCATCCCCAGGCAGGACTAACAGCAACGCGCCTGTCTCAGCAGCCAAATCCTTGAGAACTTCCAGCCCGTAGGGCCAGTAGGCTCGACCGCCCAGCAGCCGGACCACAATGGCTTTAGCCTGCCGCAGCACTGTTTCAGCATAGGTGTCGATCGTGAGCTGCTGTTGCAGGTTCAGCAAGTTAGTAACTCGCAGCTCTGGAAAATCTGAAGGTAATGTGCGGGCTGCCGCTGCTAACACCTGGATATCGGTATCGGCTGCTGTCAGCACAATCAGGGGCGCAGCACTCTGCTCAATGAACACTACTCCCTCGGTTTCGTTGCTCCACCCTCCTGGTAAAGCTGCTAAACGATGCATTCCAGTCTTGTGCTCCCACTAGCGGTCGGGACCCGTTGAAGTCCCTTCTGACGATACGTCATTCTCTAGAGTTCTAGAATCTGGAGTTCTAGGATCTGGGGCTGGGTCTTGGCTGCGAGAGCGGCTTGGACTGTAACTGCTCTTTGTGCCTGCTGCCACGAGGGTAGAGCCACTAAGGCAGCTTTGATTACAAGTGCAATTGTGAGAAAGGTCGTTGAATGGGGTCGGGCAACCACTCAATTAAGCTAGACCAAAGTTGATTGCCATACTGGAGCAAGTAGAAGGTCAGCACGACTATGAGTAATACATCCAATAGCTTGGTGAAAGTGCCGAGGATAATCCCTAAAGCTTCACCGAAGAGGTTCTGTAATTGTGCCTTTCGATCATTAATTTGAGTAACCAGAGCATCAAGATTTAAGGGCAGACCTAGATTGCTAGCTCGGGCATTAAATTCAATTAGTTGATGGCGGCCCGAGTCGATCTAAGTGAACGTTCGGGCTGAGGGGAGGGTTGCTGCCGAACTTCCACAATGACCTGTAGAACTGCTCAAGGCTAACTTTAGCTTGCCCTCGTTTCAGCGAAAAGCAGGATGGTAAAAGCTTTAGAGCCTTGCTGCTCAGTGTAGGGAATTTCTAGTAGGTTAATAGAGTGATTGAGCGGGGTGTGAAAGTAACAGTGAGCGCCAAAACAATAGGGAAATTAGCGAAACTGCTGCGGACAGGCGTCAGTATTTTGCTGACGGCCATCTTCTGGGGGTTGTTGAGTTTTGGGCTAGTCACACCTGCCAGGGCTGATGCACCTGCTGTCCATCAAGAGGTTATTTATCAGGAGAAAGCGGCGCACAGCCCCGATGGCATTGGCCGGTTTTATATGGGACGCGAAATTGCTCAGGTCATGGGCTACCAGGGAGCCGGCTGGCTGGAGCGTCCGTGGCGGGATAGGGAGGAAGGCTCAGAGCAAGTTGTAGAGGCTCTGGACCTTAAGCCCAGAGATACAGTGGCAGACATTGGAGCAGGTACAGGCTACTTTAGCTTTCGCATCAGTCCACTAGTACCTCAGGGTAGGGTCTTGGCAGTAGACGTTCAGCCCGAGATGATTGAAATTCTCAATGGGCTAAAGCAAGAAAAAGCGATTACTAATGTTGAGCCAGTTCAAGCAACGCCTACAGACCCAAATCTGCCGCCTCAAAGTGTAGATATCGCTCTAATGGTTGATGCTTACCACGAGTTTGACTACCCTCGAGAAGTCATGACTGGTATTGTCAGAGCGTTGAAGCCAGGGGGCCGCGTTGTTCTTGTGGAATACCGAGGGGAAAACCCGTTCATCCCGATCAAAGGCCTACACAAGATGACTCAGAAGCAAGTGCGCGAAGAGATGAGGGCCGTGGGATTGGCCTGGCGCGAAACTAAAAACTTTTTGCCGCAGCAACATTTCATGGTGTTTGAACGGGAAAGTTAGCAGGCTGAGATCTAGAGGCGGGGGCAGGGTAATTTGACCACGATGGGCCAGGGCTTGGCACTTAAAAAGTTACTGAAAATCAGATCAAAACGTAATCAAATCGACAGACTAATTCTGTCTTGGTCTTCTATCCTTATGTAGAGGCTGCTTCTACCCTAATACAGACGTCGGCCTGTCTACTGAGCAGGCAGTATTAATTGAAACAGAGGGATGTATCCCGACACTGACCTCACACACCAATTTTAAAACCATGATTAAGACACAAGACCCTTACAAACTTGGTTACAGCCTCGGTCTACAGGGCATAGAGTTGCCCGATGAGGAGTTTACTCTCTTCTCTTGGTTAGGCTGGGTCACAGGCATCAGTGCACGGAATCAGCCAATGACGCAAGTTAACAGAATTGCTACCCGCTGATGTGAGCAACCGGAGTTAATGCTGACGCCTAAGCAGCGAGTAGCTCAGTGATTTAGAAGAACCTACTGTTTCAGTCAGGGTGTATCTCAACCGCTATTTTAGAACAAGATTTTCATTGTACTGAAATGTACTGAAGTAAGCTTCGTTTTAAGCGCAGACCCTCAACATCTCTTCTTTCTCTATACTTTTATCCCAGGCCTAGGCCATTGTTACTGTCTAATTGGAATAGTAATTTAGTCTAGTAGTTTGGCCTAAAACATCTAGCTTCAGAGATACCCGGACTTATAAAGATACAAATATATTCTAGAGCAAAAATACTTTATATAAGGGACGCGAGAGCGCCGAATTTCAAAAGATATTTAAAGGATAATAGAAGTGTTTGGATAAAGCTGTGGCTTCTTGTCAGACAGCTGTGGAGCTATGAATCAAAAGTATGCTGCTCGCTGGGATTTGGCCCGGTTTTGGCAAACTCTAACCTATTTTCAAGTGATTCCTTTTATGACCAGCCTTCAGCAATGGTTCGGAACCCAAGCTGAGCAGCCACAAGGTAAAGACTCGGTCATTTTGGTAGTTGGGGACAATGAGCTTGGCAAAAGCGTAGCCCAGCATCTAGTCGCACGAGGTTATTCTGTACGAGCTTTAGTGCGAGACCCTGACCGTAGCCAGTCTTCGTGGGGAAATTCGGTTGAGCTAGTGGCAGGAGATATTACTCACGCTCAAACGCTAGTGCCTAGTTTGCTAGCCAACATCCAGGCGACAATCTGCTGCCTCGAATCTGCTGAGCATCTGGCAGAGACAGATATAACAGACAGCTCAAACACAGCAGCAAACTTACAAAGTTGGAAGAACCTGGTGCAAGCGCTAGCCCAAAATCAAGGCTTAGTCTTTGATTTCCGTGAACCTTCTAGCGATCTAAAAGAGATCTGGGGTGCTCTAGACGACGTTGTTATGGGCGGTGTTAGCCAGAGTACTATCCGTTTACAGGAGAAAACAGCGCTGTTCTCAGGCTACGTTTCAACGGATAACTCCGGCGGATTCGCTTCCATTCGTACCCGTAACTTCGACCCCGCTTTTGATTTTTCGAACTATGAAGGCTTGGAGTTGCGACTGAAAGGCGACGGCAAACGCTACAAATTTATGCTGCGCAGTGAAGCGCGTTGGGATGGTACCGCTTACTGCTATTCCTTCGATACAGTGGATGGCACCTGGATGAGTGTGGCTGTGCCTTTCGCGGCCATGCAACCTGTATTTCGAGCCAAAACAGTGCCTAATGCCGAACCTCTCAGCTCGAGTCAGGTTCGCTCCTTCCAAATCATGCTCAGTAAGTTTGAGTATGACGGTGCCTTGAATCCCAAATTTGCCCCTGGCCCTTTTCAATTAGAAATCGAGTCTGTTCGAGCTTATGGGGAGGTTAATCTACCTCAACTGGTCTTGGTCAGTTCAGCACCAACTCAAGCAGCATTAGATCGAGAAGATATTGTTCGCACGAGCGGTTTAACTTATACCATTATTCGTCCTGGTAGCCTAACTTCGACTACTGGCGAACAACCTCTAGTTTTTGAGCAGACAAAGCAGACAGATCACAACAGTCAAGGCCCAACTCGTTACGAAGACTTAGCAGAGGTTTGTGTTCAAGCCCTTAGTCAGCCTAAAGCCTGCAATGTCACGTTCACTGTGAAGGGATCTCTAAGCAGAACGGACTCATTAGAAACCGGATCAGTCGATTGGGCAGGGCTATTCTCGCGGTTGAAACCTGACTCAGCGGTGAATTCCTAATCCATCTCTATCAGCACTGTTACTGCTGCTACAGCAACCAGCATTTCGTCACTGCTGTCGTTGAGCGAGGCAATGGCACGCCCTTGTGCGATCATGCCTCCCGACTCGACGGCTAGCGTTTTACGACCAAAGGGCAGGACTGCTAGAACTTCTGGCTCCCGCACCCGCTCTGGATAAGGCACTGCCACTTGAACTTCCACGATCATCTGGTTTGGGTCTTCAAGACCTGCTACTTCCCACACTCCAGGTAGAGCGTTATGGGCAATGGCATTGCGTACCGCCCGTGCTGCTGCCACCGTTGGATCTTGTCCATGTTGATCAACGCCCATTCCCATCTCGATAACTAATCGTCTACGCACCCTTTCCATCTCTCCTCCAGCACCCGACTTCAGCCCCTGTTTGAGGCTACCAGTTTGTAGACCAGCAGAGGCAGCGACATTCGCTTATTTGTTGTTAGCAGGCGTTAAGCTCGAGAACTTGAAATTCATTAGGGGGCAGCGAGACCAAAACTTCTCCAGAATCGACTTGAATCAACCAACGATCCAACCCCTGCCCGTCTAGCAGTGCCTCTCGGGCACAGACAACGCCCAAGCATCCAGCAACGTAGTCGGGTTGCAGGACTTGAACTCTAGTTCCAACTTGAATACGTGACAATGGATACAATGAAACTCCTAATCCTGAACCATCGGGTGAGTCACTGTTTGGAATAAAAGAATTAACCTGCCTGCCTGGAATTAGGTGTGTCTTGTAATACATTGATTGGCAATTCTCTCTCTAGTAGTAGGCGCAATGTTATCTCTAAAACATCCCTAAACAGGACGCAGCTAACGCTTCAGTCCATCATTCGTGCTCTAGCTTAATCATTGGAAGTTTGACGACTGTTATTGATTAAATTTGCTGAGTGACAAGTGACCTCTCATTTTCGCCGACAAACCTGATTTTGTTTTGCTGTTCTGGTGCTTCAAGGTAAGCTGAAACCCTAGTTTCTACAGATCATCCACAAAGCAAATCCAAAGCAGAAGGGTATTAGATGCGGACATTCGTCACAGGCGGTACGGGCTTTATTGGTGCCAATGTCGTGCGCGAGTTGCTGAGTGCTGGACACCAGGTTCGTGCCCTAGTGCGCCCTAAGGCAGCACTAGGTAATTTGCAGGGGCTTGACGTGGAACTAGTAACCGGAAACCTGCTGAGCCCAGACCTGTATGAAAGCCTAAAGGGTTGTGACGCACTGTTCCATGTTGCAGCTCACTACAGCCTTGCTCAAGCGGACCGGGATAGTCTTTACCGCAGCAATGTCGAGGGTACCCGCAACATCCTGGCAGCAGCCCGCCGGGCTGGGGTAGAACGCAGTGTGTATACCAGCTCTGTCGCTGCGATTGGGGTGCCAGCGCAAGGTCAGGTCGCCGATGAGAGCCATCAGACCAATGTGGAAAAACTGGTTGGGCACTACAAAAAATCCAAATTCCTAGCAGAGCAAGTCGCTCAAGAGGCAGCTGCGGGTCAGCATGTAGTGATCGTCAATCCCAGTAGCCCTCTTGGACCCTGGGATGCCAAGCCGACCCCAACTGGCGACATTGTGTTACGGTTTCTGCGGGGTCAAATGCCCTTCTACCTGGATACGGGTCTGAATTTCGTTCATGTGCGCGATGTTGCTCAGGGGCACTTACTCGCACTTGAACGAGGCAAATCAGGAGAGCGCTACATCCTAGGTCACGAGAATTTAAGCCTTAAAGCTCTTTTGGATCGCTTAGAGGCATTGACTGGGCTGAGAGCTCCCCAGCGCTCGGTTCCTCACTGGCTCCCTCTGAGTGTGGCTTGGCTGGACGAACGTCTACTGAGTCCACTCTTGGGCAAGAGTACCTCTGTGCCTATTGATGGGGTGCGAATGTCTCAGTCCTACATGTACTACAGCCCAGCCAAAGCGGTGCGAGAGCTTGGCCTACCCCAGACCCCTTTAGATATTGCCCTTAAAGATGCTGTTGCCTGGTTCGTTGAAAAGGGCTACTGCCAGTTGCCCCAGTCGCAGACCCGGATCTAAGAACTCCGTACAAACTCACCTGGAATGAGCTAGCAAAATTCTAGGCACACAGAGCACAATTTGAGGATAGATAGCATATTTCCTCAAACTTTGCTGTGACAAAGGCCAATGCCGTTTGTTATCCTCAGCCGAACGGCTGCTCAAATCTAGGGCACTATGGCACTACTGCAATCCGCCACTATGGACGATCAATATAGCCCCCGAGATCCAAAAGCCAGTGCCCAAATTCAGGCATCTTTCTTTTTTGAAGGTTTGCCGACCCAGGCTGCTGAGCGGGCGACTGCCCATGTGGTGACACGCCACCACCCTCCCAACCAGATCATTCTGCTCGAAAACGATTGGGGTAGTTCGGTTTACTTCATCCTGGGCGGCTGGGTGAAAATTCGAACCCACAACCTGGATGGGAAAGAAGTCACGCTCAATATTTTGGGACCAGGGGAGGTATTTGGTGAGATGGCTCCTCTAGATGAGGTCCCCCGCTCAACCGATGTCATTACCCTGACACCGACTGCGATTGGCAGTTTGCCTTCCCAAGATTTTGTCACCCTACTTAGCACCGAACCCCTGGCCGGTATTCGGCTAGCCAAACTGATGGCCAAGCGCCTACGTCAGGTTAATCGCCGCTTGCGCCTTCGCGAGTCGGATAGTACCTCCCGGGTCGCTGATATCCTGTTGTTTCTAGCAGAAGGGCAGGGCAAGGTCAGTCGTAAAGGGGTAGAAATTCCTAATCTACCGCACCGTGAACTGAGTAGCCTGAGTGGCTTAGCTCGTGAAACCGTTACTCGTGTCCTAGGCAAGCTGGAGAAAAAGCGCCTGATCCTACGCGACAAGGACCGCGATGTGCTGTGCATTATGGACCCAGATGCCCTAGAAGGCTTGCTGGACTGACCATCCAGCCCACTCTCCTAAACCTTGCTTAAACACCCTGAAGCGCAGGGTGTTTTTGTTTGTCCCCTAAACAGCAGATGGCTTGACCTGGCTGCTGGTAGGAAGCCGCTGAGAATAGAGGCTTAAACTTTCCAGGTACATCCTCTCATCTAGGAACTCCTTAGATTAAAGGACCAAGCTTGGCTGGCCACAAGCAGTAGTGCATCGCTGGCCTAACGGCTTTCCCTAATTCTTATCTTCCAGCCTTGATTTGCCTGTGCTTTCCACATCTCCTCCACAGAAGACTCTGAGTTTTCCACAGGTTAGTAGTTGTTTTCCACAGGCACCAACGCAGCCATGCGCCTTCACCCCTTGTTTGGGGAAAACAACGGTTTTCTGAGAAATTGAATTTTTAGATTGCAATATATTGCGGGGATCGGCCTAGAAATCCCTTCGACTCGTAGATGTGAAAAAGTAGAAATTAGCCTTGAATGAGGGAGTGGCGGTCACTCGCATTGACAACCCCACCCCTACTGGGCGCACAATGATGCCCACTCACCCGAGACAACACTTTCAACATTTAAGGCAAGCGGTCATGATGAACACGACGGTCAGTATTGTGGCGGAGATTCCCGAAGAGCTGCACGAGACGCTCAAAGGGTATCTTGAGACTCATCCCGATTGGGACCAGGATCGGGTTTTCTCAGCTGCACTCTCCCTGTTTCTGCTCCAGAATGGAGACTGCGACCGTCGGGCAGCACGCGTCTACCTAAACACGCTGTTCCAGCCCAGCCTCTAGAGGTTGCTGCTTTATGTCGTCTCTTCGGATGTCTCCGCTGCTATGACTGCTTCCCTGTTTTCAAACCAAACTCCGACTTCCCAAATACCGGGGGAGTTGAGAGCGGATGTCTTGGTCGTTGGTGCAGGGATCAGCGGTCTCGCCTTGGCTCACAAGCTACAGCAACTCAACTCTGAGCAGGCTGTGCTAGTTACTGAAGCCCAAGAGCGCGTAGGTGGTGCAATCACCAGTCGTCGGCTTGACAGCGATCAGGAGCAGTTTCTCTGGGAAGAAGGCCCCAACAGCTTCTCCCCCAGTCCTGATCTGCTGCGTTTGGCGGTTGAGGTTGGCTTGCGGGATGAGCTGGTGCTGGCGGATCGCAAGCTGCCACGTTTTGTCTACTGGCAGCAGCAATTGCAGGCCGTGCCGATGAGCCCGCCTGCTTTGCTCAAGACTCCATTGCTCTCCACCTCAGCTAAGCTACGGGCTCTAGCTGGGGCTCTAGGCTTTGTCAATCCCGCGATGGGTCTTCAGTCCCATCAGGGGGGCGAGGAGACAGTTGCTCAGTTCTTCCGTCGGCATCTAGGCCAGCAAGTTTTAGAGCGCTTAGTTGCTCCTTTCGTCTCCGGTGTCTACGCAGGCGATCCTAATCAGCTCAGCGCTGGGGCTGCTTTTGCTCGCGTTGCCCAGATGGAGCAGGCAGGTGGCGGGCTTCTAGCTGGAGCTTTGGGTTCCCGCAAGGGGCGTCAGGCACCTGACCCTAACTTGCCCCCCACCCGCGCTGGCGAGTTGGGCTCCTTCAAGAGCGGTTTACAGGCTTTACCCGAAGCAGTGGCAAGCCACCTGAAAGATCCAGTGCGCCTCCGTTGGCGGCTAAATCGTCTGACACGTTCAGGCTCAAATTACATAGCTCAATTTGAAACCCCTGAAGGCCCCCGCCAGGTTCAAGCCCGTGCGGTAGTATTGACGACTCCGGCCTTTGTTACCGCTGAGATCCTGGCGGAGCTAGCGCCAGTGGGCAGTCAGCAGTTACGCGAGATCCCTTACCCCCCGGTTGCCTGTGTTGTGTTGGCTTATCCCAATTCGGCCCTAGCTCGGCCCTTGCAAGGATTTGGTCATTTAGTACCTCGAGGGCAGGGCGTACGCACTTTAGGAACCATCTGGAGTTCCAGCCTGTTTCCAGGACGCGCACCGGCTGGAATGCACATACTCACTAACTTTATTGGGGGTGCTACTGATCCAGGCATTGCTCAATTGAGCGAAGCAGAAATCGTTCAGGCTGTGCATCAAGATCTGAGCCGAGTACTGCTGAAGCCAGACGCTGAAGCCCCCAAGGTTCTAGCGGTGCATCTTTGGCAGCGCGCGATTCCTCAGTACACGCTAGGCCATCGGCAACGCTTAGCAGCAATAGAGCAGGAGTTGAAATCCCTGCCTGGGCTGCAGCTATGCGCCAACTATCTGGACGGGGTAGCTTTGGGTGACTGTGTGCGACGGGCAGGACAGACAGCCGAGTCCATTAGCAATTACCTAGCAGTTCAGACGTAAATTGGCTGAGAAAGCCAAGAAATAAAAGCTTGAAAGACTTTTGAATCAATGCTGGCCTATAGGCAGCATTAGCATATGTAAACAGCCACTCGAAGCAGCCTCATTAATATTAGTTAATATAGGCAAGCAATGGTTTTGTTTCGCCATTTGGGTTGCTGAACCTTCCTAGCTTGGAGGCTGTTATGGCCCTTTCCTCCACCGTTCCCCGTCAGGACTCTGCTTCGCTCCGTGAAGTATTTCGTGGCATTTCCCCTGAGAGTTGCCCGCGCCACTTCAACTTTCACATGCACACTGCGCATTCTGATGGCAAGCTAAAGCCGTCGGAACTAGTGACACAGGCGCTGGCGCTTGGCTTAACAGGCTTTGCAATTACAGACCACCACACGGTCGCCGGTTACCGAGAGGCACTGCGCTGCTTAAAGGCAGACAGGGCTCAGATGAAGCCTCAACTCTGGCCCGGTATAGAGATCAACGCTGACCTCTTGGGAGGTGAGGTTCATATCCTCGGTTATGGCTTTGATCCAGATGCAGCTGTGCTCGCACCCTACTTGCAAGGTCACACAGCCAAGGGTCAGGCTTACCAAGCCCAACAAGTGATTGGCGCTTTACATGCAGCCGGTGGGCTGGCTGTTTTAGCTCACCCAGTTCGCTACCGTCGCGACCCTGCCGATCTGATTTTGGGAGCGGCTGATTTGGGCATTGATGGCGTGGAGACCTACTACTGCTACAACAACCCAACCCACTGGCGGCCCAGCCCGGAGCAGACAGCTCTAGTTCATAAACTAGGTGAGCGCTACCAGCTTCTGCATACCTGCGGCACTGATACCCACGGTCGTTCTCTACTAGCCCGCCTCTAATTTAAGCCCTTGCTGGTTCTTCGCTTCTTGAGCCACGGGAGCACACTCGTTACTTAAAAGGCCGCGCTAAACCTTAAGAGTCTGCCTCAAGAAGCTGAGTAAGAACCCTCAGAATTTGTCAAAAACTCAGCGACTCTAAAAACTTAGTGGACCTAGTAGAGAGCTACCAGGTCCACGTAATATATTGTTTCAACCGTGTCTAGAACTAAGGTTTACAACCGACTATTACAACCACCTAAATCGATTGACTCACCCGCTTATGCATCACTCCATGCTCAAAATTATCGAGCTTGGCTCTTTACTTAAGTGATTGCGCAAGGGCCACAAACACACTTAAGATTCACCAGTTGCATGGATGCTACAAGAAGGTTTTAAGAGGCTGTAGTTGGCTCAGGGAAGGGAGCACAGCCCTGAATACCGCTTGGCTTTTGTGCCTTTTGTGCTCTGAATTTAGAATAGCAAACTGCTCTAATTCAGCAAGCGCACGTTAACAGAAATTCACGCTCAAATGCTGATCTAGATCGGGCTGCCCTAGGTCGCAGTACAAACCAGCTTTGCCATAAAAAAACCATCCATATCGTGTCGCTGGGGCCAGACTTTTATGTAGCCCTCGGGCGTGACTAATTCAGGCAAGTTCAAACGTTCTGGTGAGAGGATACGCCATTGCGGATGCTGTCTGAGAAACTGCTCAACAACCTGCTCATTCTCCAAGGGATGTAGGGTGCAGGTTGCATAAACCAGGCTACCTCCCGGTTTCACCCAACCTGATGTGTGGTGAAGCAGTTCGGTTTGCAGACGAGCTAGATCTTGGATGGTCTCAGGGGTTTGCCGCCAACGGGCATCGGCATGACGATGCAGGGTGCCCAGCCCAGAGCAGGGAGCATCGATCAAAACTCGATCACAAGTGCCCTGCAAATCGTCGAAGCTGCGACTATCTCCACAGCGTAGATTGATTGAGCTTAAGACCAAACGTTGACAGTTCCCGGTCAAGCGTTTCAGGCGATTGGCATAGAGGTCACAGGCCCAGATTTTGCCCTGGTCACCCATCAGCTCAGCAAGATGGGTGGTTTTGCCGCCAGGGGCTGCACAGGCATCCGCAATGACCTCGCCCGGTTGAGGATCTAGCAGTTGAGCGACCAATTGTGCACTGCTGTCCTGGACAGTCCACCAGCCCTCAGCAAAGCCAGGCAGTTTTTGCACAGCGCCCACTCTGCCTCTGAGGCGCAGCGCGCCAGGCACACCGACAACTGGCATGGCATCGTAAGCAGCCAGCGCTGTTTGGACTTGCTCAAAGCTTGCCCGCAGACGGTTCACCCGCAGGTCGAAGTGGGGAGGCCGGTTAAGCCAGGTGCAGAGGGCTTCGGTTTCCTCATGGCCTATGGTTTCTAGCCAAAGCTGGATCAGCCAGTCAGGAAAGCTGTGCAAAGCACCCAGGCGCTTGATCGGATCCTCGCTCAGCTGCAGTGGCTCACCGGTTGCCTGCGCTCGCACATAACTGCGCAACAACCCATTTACCAGACCACTCAAGCCCGCTAACCCGTTGCGCTTAGCGAGATCAACGGTGGTGTTCACGGCAGCCGAGGCCGGAATCTGGTTCAAGTAACGCAGTTGATACAGACCCAGGTGCAGCAGGTTACGCAGGTCGGGCGGCTGGTCGGCAGCGGGTTTACGCGCAAACTGGTCAATTAAGGCATCAAGGGTGCGTTCACGACGGCTGATGCCATAGACCAGTTCGGTGAGCAAACCCCGGTCGGCATCAGCTAGTTGGTTGGTTTGAAGTACCCGGTCTAAGGCTAGATCGGCAAAGGCCCCCCGGCCTCGAATGGACCGGAGGGCTGTGAGGGCAAGTTGCCGAGGATCGGAATGAGCAGCTGGCACAGGTTCTCGACTAGTCTCTGCGCATCAACAGGAGTTGCACCAGGTTCAACACCGCGTACAAAGCAGTGGCGACATAGGTCCAGGCGGCAGCATTGAGCACTCGACGGGCAGCCGTCCGTTCTTCACCCCGCAGGATGCCCAGGTTATCTACAATCGCCAAGGCGCGGTTGGATGCATCAAACTCCACCGGCAGAGTCACCACATGGAAGGCAATCACCGCTGCAAACAGTAGAATCCCCAGGTTAATTAGACCGGTGAAATTGGTAAAAATGCCTGCCAGCACCAAGAATGGGCCCAAATTGGAGCCAATGTTAGCGGCTGGCACAACGGCTGCTCGCAGGTTCATGGGCATATAGCCCTTGACATCCTGAAGCACGTGACCACATTCGTGAGCAGCTACTGCAGCTGCGGCCAGCGAGTCAGAGTAATAAACGCCTTCAGATAAACGCACAACCTTAGCGGAGGGGTCGTAGTGGTCGGTGAGTTGACCTGCAACTGGCTCTACATTGACGTGGTTGACGCCCATCTTGTGCAAGATGGTCTCAGCAACCTGAGCTCCCGTCATGCCCAGCGTTGAACGGACCTGCGAATATTTCTGATAGGTTCCTTGCACACGACTCTGAGCCCAAAACATCAGAATCATGCCAGGAATCAGCACTAGCATTGATGGGTGAAAAAACATACTCAGATGCCTCGCTCTATTGCGTGACAAGTCATAAGGGTCAGAGAGAGTGGATCACCTCAGCAGCACCGTTTTCAAACCGCTCCCCTGGTTGCAAACGACAGCCGTTGGCATAATCCCAACCGGACTGCGCTCGCTTGCCAGCAGGCTGCACCTCACTTAATAAGAGCACCCCATCGCCGGTTGCCACTGCGGGTCCCACCCTTTTGATTGTACCCAGCACTTCTCCTGGCCGTGGGCGGTCTGAGTGCGGGATACTCGCCTCTAGAAGTTCGGGCAGGGGCTCAGGTAGCAGTTCCGGCAGCAGCGTTGAGGTAACTTTGAGCCCTTCGCTGCGATGGTTCGCAAAACAGTTGGGTGTAAAGGCCCGAACTTGATTGTGGAGCTGGCTTGCAGAGCGAGACCAATCCAAAGCAAAGTGCTCTTTCTTAAGCAGCGGCGCATAAGTTGCCTGGGCATCGTCCTGAGGCGTTGCTTGAAGGGTGCCTGCGGCCAGCTGTAGCAACGTTTCGAGCAGCAGGGTTGCGCCTTGGACAGAAAGAATCTTGGCTAAGTCGGTGCTTTTGGCTAAGGGTGGAATTGGAGTATTAGCTTTCAGCAACATGGGGCCTGTATCCAAGCCAGCTTCCATCCGCATAGTGGTAATTCCGGTTTCGGTTTCGCCGTTATAGATCGCCCATTGGATTGGAGCAGCACCCCGATATTTGGGCAGGAGCGAGCCATGCACATTGACGCAGCCTAACCGGGGCATGTCGAGGATTTGCTGAGACAGAATCTGACCATAGGCAACCACAACAAAGGCATCAGCTTGAGTGTCGGCAAGTTTAGCCAGAGTTTCGTCGTCTTTTTTGACGCTGCGCGGCTGCCAAATCGGTAGGTTGTGAGCCTGGGCTAGCACCTTCACGGGCGAAGGTGTGAGCTGGCTCCCCCGACCGCGCCGCTTATCTGGCTGCGTGACCACCGCTAACACTTCAAACTGCGGCTGGGACAGTAAATGCTCTAGCGTGGGCACTGCAAACTCTGGAGTGCCAAAAAAGACCACGCGCAGTTTTGACGCTTGTTGCTGAGCTGCGACCACGTCCCGACTCCTATGCGATCTGAAGAAATTATCAAATCATAAAAGTTAGATCCCGAGAGCTTGAAATAATCGCAACTCTAAGGAAGAATAGCGATCTCAACTCGGCGAGCTAGGTCCTGGCTGCCGCTAGTGCCTTCCGGTTGCTCAGTCCCGGCACCAATAGGTACCCATTCGTAAGCGTCAGCGCCCAAGTTTTGGCTTAGCGCCGTTTGGACAGCCAAGGCCTGCCGGTAAGAGAGCGCTAGAGCCGCATCTGGACTACCACCCTCATCTGTATGGCTCGTGATCAGCACCGTTGCTCCTGGCTGAGCCTTGAGGCTAGCGATCACTGGAGCTAAGACTTCAGCCGCGTTGGCGCGGAGCTGAACCACCGAGTTGGTTTCAAAAAGTGCATCACTGGCCAAATTGCCAGTAATCGCATTGGTCTTGGCGACAGGCTCGGCTGCCCCTAGGGGCAGTAACCGGCGAATCTGCTCCGACCAGGGTGGATTGGCTGGAGTAGTGGCAGCGGGCTGAAATAAGGCCACGCCCATGCCGATGCTCCAGGCTAGGCCTGCACCGAGCGCCAATAAGCTCAAGCGAAAAACGCCGACCAACAGGGCGGCAATAGGATGAACGCCACGGGGCGCTGGAGTAGATTTGGGCCGGGTGATTGGAATGGGTTGCTTCACTACAAGATGGTGGGTTGTGTGGTCAGCGTTCCAGTTTGTCGGGGATCCCCTCGCAGCCGCCCGGTATAGTAGCACGAGTCTGCGGTCCACCCCAGGCGCATAAGTAGTAACGCTGCTCCTCGGAGAGGCGTCGAGCATTGCTGAAGTCCGCGTTTTCGACAATGGCTCCCGTACTGATGCCAGTGTCGTAGTCGGGAGGTAGTTCCCGCTCTCGCGGCGTGGCCTGATCCGCTTTGCCAAAGAAGAAAACAGCACGATACAGATCGGCGCCCTGGAAGTTGGCGTTGATCAGGATCGTGCGATAAAACTGCGTCCGGACCAGATCGCAGCGGAACAAGTTGGCACCAATCAAATTGGCTTCGCTCAAATCGGTCCAGCGCAGATCGACCCCGGTTAAATCTGCACCGGCCAGCATGACACCCAGATCGACCACGCGTACACCATAGGCGCGGTCTTCCTGGTAGCCACCAGAGCCGTCGAGCATGGCTCGGCCCAAAAGCGCATCGCGGCGTAGGGGGGTGAGCAGCTTGGATTGCGACAGAAAGCGCAGGATGCGGGCTTTGCCATCGGCGTCGACGCTGCTGAGAATAGCAGAGGTGCGACCCTCGGCGATGGCCCGTTCCTGCGGCCAATCTTCGAGCTGGCCTTCGTCATCGAGCACCAACTCGGAAATGCCTTGAAAGTAAGAGTCGATAGTTTGCTGCTGAGTAATCTTGTTCTGCTGGCTGGTCAGTTCTTTAGAAATCACATACTGGCGCCAGGCCACCCAGAGGGTGAGAATGGCGATCAGAATTTGCCCGAGCGCCCCGAAGGCGTCCCAGTTCACAGTATCCACCCAGGCCCCAAAGCGTGCGTTAAGGCCGGTAAAAGTTCCCAGTCCCAAAACGGCAAGCAGTAGCACAGCCACAGCCAGCAACCGCTCTTGGTTAGGGCTAATCGTAGGAGACTTCCACAGATTCTTGAGTGGAGGGAGCAACGAACGCGAGGCCAATAGCAGCGCCACAGAGCCACTGGAAATCCCAATCCAGGCATTGTCAAAAGCTAGGCCTGCCAACATCAGGCCTAGGGCAACAGCTGCGACTGCCATGCCCGGCGGTCTGGGTGGAGACTCGGTTGAGCTGAGATGTTCAGTAGGGTCTATGCTCACTCGGCTTGAATCTGAAGGATATCCAGAACGCGGTCGTTCTTGTCATTGGAATCATTCTAGGCTCGGCAGCAAGTCCGCACCTCCACCGAGCACAGCACTTTCCTGAGGCGGCAGTAGTACTTCCAGCCCAGCCCAGCGCTCTCGTACCACTCCTGCCAAGGCGCGCAGTCCCCATTCTTCGCTACGGCGGTGGCCAACAACCACAAGGCTCAGCCCGGTTTCCAACAGGGCTTGTCTGGCAACCTTTCGGAATTGACCCGTGATGTAGAGATTAGCGCCACGCTCCGCAGCCTGACGTACCAGGCTGTCGGTCATCGCTCCTACTATGGCGATCCGGTAGACACTGGGCTGAGTTCCTAGCAAAACTTCTTCTACGTTGCCAAAGATCGCCCTGAGTTGCTGGCAGCACTGGTCAATGCTCTGGAGCTCAACCTCGCCGAGCATGCCAATCGGTCGTCCAGCTTTCTCGCCCAGCACCTCTAGGCTAGCCATACCCAAGATCTGGCCTAGACGAGGGTTAAAGGTTAGGGTGAGGCGCTCATCGAAGGCCAGGTGGTAGGCAACGATTCCCAGGTCTGGGGGCAGGTGTTCTAGCTGGAGATCCCAAGGGCGATGCAAAAATAGGGCGTCCAACCGCTCACGGTTCACCCAGGTCGACAACTGGCTCCAAGGCTCCAGAGACAGACCCAGCCGTCTAATGGGGCGACTAGAAGGGCGATAGATGCCCCTCTGGTCGCTATCGAAGGGATGAACGGCTAGGAACCGATCCAAAAACTGGGCTAGCTCGTCTAGGCGAAGGAGCATAAAGAACCAGGGCGATGCTTACCCTGAAACCAACTACGAGTGGAAAACTGATTTGGCTGTTGACTTGAGCGAGTCGCCAGCATCGGCCAGAGTCTGCGCAATCGGGTGTTGCTTGTGCAGAAAAGTGCGAGCGCAATTGCGCCCAGGCATACCGGAAATGGAGCTGCCAGGGTGAGGATTGAGATAAAAGACGACCGGGTCGCAAAACAAATATTCCAGGCCGTAGCGATTTAATTCTAGTTCTTCAGCAATTGGGCCTTGATGAATAAAAATATGGTCAATGGCGCAGGGATTAAATAGAAAACCAGGGGCGTCCTCAGGCAACAGTTCTTTTGTAGTGCAGCCGCCTCTTGGAATTGAGTTTTTTTCTAAAAGCAGTACACTGTAGCCTACTTTTAGAGGATAGGCAGCACAGACCAGAGCATTATGGCCTGCCCCAGTAAGCACAACGTCGTAAGCTTGCATCCGGCGGTCTCCAGACTGACTTGCCCTGCCTTTGACCGTAAAAAGAGCCAATCACCACAACATCGCTCGCCAGAGAGAGCTTGCGATTTGTGCCTTGCTCAGCCAGTTACCTACGGCCAGTTACTTACGGCGGTTCTTAGATTGGGCTGCTCGCGCGCCTTGCCCACGACCATATAAGATGATGCTCCCACCTAACACACCAAGGGCTAACACAGCCCAAGCCGGGTCAAATCGACTAGTACTAGTTTCAGTTTCAGCCGCCTGCACCTCCCTCGGGTCTTCCGGTTTCAATAAGGTAGAAGCCAAGCGAGCTAGGTGTCGGTGAGCCGCTGTCGTTGGATGAATGCCATCCCAGAATAAAAACTGCTCTGGATGGTTGCAAACAGCTTGTTCTATTAAGCAGGGATACCTCACATCGCTAAAACCAAATTGGTTGGGGTTAGCAACCGCTTGCTTAAATAAAGTATTCGCATCCAAAAGTAGAACTTGGTAACTTGAACCTGGGCGCTGCCGCAAAGTTTCAAGCGTGCGAACCAGACCCAGGTTGTGAGCTTGAACCAAGGAACTTAGGCTTTCAGAACGAGAGGTATTGACTGTGCTAGGTAGCTTGCCCAGATCCGGCAGGTTAGCGACGATGATCTTACGCGCTCCAGCGGCTGTCAACTCATTCAGAGCCAGTGATAAATCTGCAAGGGCCTGACCAGAACTATCAGCCCCGCGCAGATAATCATTAGCGCCTGCCCAAATGGCGTAGAGGGCATTGGCATCCGCCTTCGAATTCGCTTGGGTAAAGCGCTTGATTTGCATTCTCAAGCTGGGAATACCTGTGTTGACCTCGGTTATCGTCGCACCGCCAAACGCGAAGTCCTGGCCTAGCTGAAGCTTTAAATTCAAATCAGAGGCTAAATACTCAGCCCAGATTGGACCGTTGGAGAAACGGCCCTGGAAATAGGGCGGGCTAGGGGGAGAAGTCCCATTAGATCCCTGAAAAGAATTACCAATGTCGGAAAGGCTGTCGCCAAAGACAAAAATCTTGGAGATTCCTGAACTTGGTTTAGGACTCTGAGCTGACACTCCAATGGTGAGAATGAGCGTTACCAGAAAGCTGACCAGACAAAACCCTACCGCCAGAACTTGCCGTTTCATGAAGGTTGCCACTGAAACTCATCCGAGTTTAAGGCCAAGTTTGTTTGAGGCCGGAGCTAAGTCCTCCAATGAAGTAGCTGAATGAACGGCCTAATTGACTTGGCCCAAAACCGGCTGGACTTCTGGCGATGCTGCATAACTAATGATAAAGATTACTGTGGATTTGCACGCCACCAGACATAGACCTCGGTACTGTTAAATCGGTGTAAGCCCTCTTCATCGACCACAGCAACATCGGTTGAGCCTGAGTAAGCCTCCAGAATTAAAGACAGCTCTACAGCGTAGCCCATGACCTTCTCTGAGACTCGAGGGGAAGGGCTATTAATAACCAGACCTGGCGCATCCTCCAGAGGAGGGACTCGTGTGATCAGACATTGCTCTAGCACTGCCCGCATGTGGTCATCACAAGTCTCATAAAGCTGCTTAATCATGGTTAATTTCCAGTTTTTTGATTTGTTTTATTTTTCCTCTAGATTCCAACAGGAAAGAGCAACATTCACCTACCCACAGGTCAGAGATCAGCTGCTCATAAATAGACTTGAGGAGGATTTATATTGATTACGGTTTTTTGCTGTACCACCACTGGCATTCGTCAGCACTCAGTTGCACTGAGAAGAAAGTCACGACCAGAGGTTTGTCGTCCAGCAGAACAGAGTAGCTTGGGTGCTTGTAAGTCGCTTGGTCTAGAACCAAGCGCCTCCCTACGCGGCGCCAAGAGGGCTGTTTCCCCCGCCAACTAAGCGAACAACAGGGCCAGGGCAGCTCTTCCCGGTCAAATAGACGGCAGACTGGCCCAATTACCCGATAGCGAAAATGCAGCCCTGGGCTGTAGAGAGAACTTCCAAGAGCAGGCAATGAGGGAACAGCAGGCAGGGGACCAGACATCAATGGGCAGTTCAAGTTCTAGAGAGACTCACTTCCCAGTATTCAATATCCCAGTATTGAACATCAGAATTCAACATAGAGACATTCAATACAGAGCATCCAGTAGCAACAGAGTTTGCAGCAAAACACTAGCACCCTGGCTACATTGCTCTGGGGAAGTGTACTCATCTTCGGCATGGCTGATGCCTGCGAGGCTGGGCACAAAAATCATGCCCATATCAGTGAAGTGTCCAATCTCTTGAGCATCATGTCCCGCTCCACTGGGCAGATGGGCATAAGTGAGCCCCAATTGTTGGCAAGCTTGAACAATTGCCGCCTGAATTTTAGGCTCCGCCAAGGTCGGAGCAGCCTGCAAGATTGGGGTTATGGTAATTTCTGTGCCAGTGGCAGTAGCAATCTCAGCCAACTGTTGCTTTAGGGTGTCGACCAACTGATCGAGATGAGCTTGTGACAGGGCGCGAATGTCTATTTTCAGATCAACTTGACCGGGCACAATATTGACCGCATTGGGCGAGACATTGAGCGCTCCCACAGTTGCCACCTGTTCGCCAACTGTCTGGGTTGCCAAAGCATTAACAGCTAATACCACCTGAGCAGCTGCCACTAGCGCATCTTTACGCAGGTTCATTGGAGTTGTGCCAGCGTGGTTGGGGCGGCCAATGAGGGTCACGGCATAGCGGTACTGGCCGACAATGCCTTCAACGACGCCAATCTGTTTGCCTGCGCCATCTAACAGGCCACCTTGTTCCACATGCAACTCAACGTAGGCGGCAATCTCGGAGCGATCACGTTGCGCCGTGGCTAGCTTCGACCAATCTCCGTCTAATCGTGCCAAGCAGGTTTGAATCGGCGTACCATCTCTGTGCCGATAGCGTTCTGGATCGTTCACCGCAGTACCAGCCATAGCTTTGCAGCCAATCATGCTGTACTCTTCGTCGGTAAACACAATGACCTCGATCGGATGTAGCAGACGGATGGCATGGTCTTGCAGCACCCGAATCACCTCAATTCCTGCCAGCACCCCCAGCACGCCGTCGTAGCGCCCCCCCACAGCAACTGTGTCAATGTGAGAGCCGGTCGCCAGCGCCCCAAGCCCCGCTTGTCGGCCAGCGTAGGTGCCGATCATATTACCGGCAGCATCGCTGCGGACCGTCATGCCAGCCTCAACCATCCAGTCCCGCACCCGTTGTCTGGCCTGTAGGTCTTCCGAACTATAGGAAATGCGTCGGATCCCGCCATTGGGCAAACGACCAATCTCTGCCAAATCCGCAATGCTCTGGTTCAGACGCTCACTGTTGATCTTGGGCGCTAAGCTGGCAGTCATAGTGAAATTTCTAACTTTCCTGACGGCGAGCAAAGAATTGGAAGGCAGCAAAGGCAATGGCAATCAAACTAAATGAGAACACCGTCGTCAAGGTTCCGAGCGCATAAAGGGCTGGAGAAGTGACATTGGTGGTCATGCCAAAGATTTCTAAGGGTAGAGTATTGTCCTGACCTGAAACCAGGGAGGTTCGCGTAAATTCATCGTAGGAAAGTGTAAAACCCAGCAGCGCGATGCCGACCAAACTGGGCGCAATTAAGGGTAAAACCACTTCCCCAAAAGTTGTAACGTCGCTAGCTCCCAAATCCCGTGCTGCTTCTTCGTAGGACGGATTAAAGCGATTAAAAACGCCAATCATAATCAAGAAGGCAAAGGGAACTGTCCAGGTCAAATGGGCTCCCAAACCTGACGAAAACCAGTCGGTTTGAACGCCCGAAACTTGGAAGGCAATGCCAATCCCCAATGAGATCAGCACACTCGGCACAATCAAGCTAGAGATTGTCAGGTAGAAAACAAAACTAGAACCTCTAAAGCGACTACGAAATGCTAGCCCTGCTAGCACACTGACAATGACTGACAGAACGGTGACTGCCAAACCCAAGAGCAGTGAGCGCTGAAAGGCCTCGACAAAGTTGCCCACCCGCTGCTCCTGAAACACCTGTCCTAGCCAGTAAAAGCTAAAGCCCCTAAGCGGAAAGGTCAGTCCACCATCCGGCCCCTGGAGTGACAGCATGAAGATGCCGATCATCGGGCCATAGAGAAACAAGACAAAGAGCCCAAAAAAGACTGCGAGAAAATAAAAGGAAAGGGGTCGTTTGCGCAGGCCCATCGCTACAACTCCTGGCGGATATCAACGACTCGCAAAATTGCCATCACCAAAATCAGGGTCACTGCTAGCAAAATCACCGCATTGGCTGCCGCCAGAGGATATTGCAAGCTGCCGATCTGGGTGCTAATCAGTTTGCCAACTGAAGCCGATTGGCCACCGCCCATCAGTCGCACGGTCACAAACTCTCCCATCACTAGAGTCACAATAAAAATTGAGCCAATCGCAATACCAGGCGCTGACAACGGCAAGATAACTTCTTTCAAGGTCTGAAAACCGGAAGCTCCCATATCGACTGCTGCTGTAATCAATCGCCGGTCGATCCGCATCAAACTGTTAAAGATCGGCGCAATCATGAAGAAGGTGTAGAGATGCACCATCCCCAGCACAACCGCGAAATCAGAGTACAGAAAGAACTCAACAGGTTGCTGGGTTAGCTGCAACCCCATCAGCAGTTGATTAACTAACCCTTCCTTACCCAAAACTGGAATCCAAGAGATCATGCGAATGATATTGGATGTCCAAAAGGGCACGGTACAGACCAAAAATAGAATGATTTGCAAACGCTGATTATGAATATGGAACGCTAGAAAATAGGCGACGGGGAAAGCAAGAGCTAGCGAGAAAAACCAGACCAGAAAAACGTATTTAAAGGTGTTTACATAGGTTGCCACCGATACCTTGGAGGTAAAGATGCTGACGTAATTATCCAGCGTAAAGGCGGGTACCATTGCATAGCCATTGAATTGCCAGAAGCTGACAATAACAATCATGGCGATTGGAAACACCAGAAACAGAAGAAAAATCAGGGTTTGTGGTGTAGCTAGTAGATAGGGTTGGACAGTTTTCCAAGCTTTATGCATTTGACCTTTCATTAAAGTGACAACGGGTAACGGGTCGAAAATATCTGCCCGTTACCCATCGCCTATTACCTATTCAAACAGCGCCTCAAACACGAGCAGGTACACGATCAGGCAGCGATGAATTCATTCCACTTCTGAACCAGATAAACCTGCTCCTTCATCGTGGAGTTCCAAACGACAACGTTGCCCATCCGTTCTTTGAAGGAACCGCCATCACGTAGAGCCCCTTTCTTTTCCAAAGTCTTGCCGAAGGGATCAACCATGTCTTCGGCAGCAGGCTTTCCTTCATACCAGAAATCCCACTCGGCTGGTTTCATAAACTTCTTGGCGTTGTCTGGAATGGCGCTGTAGTAGCCCTGCCGTCCTAGAAAGGCTCCGACCCAACCATCTAGCAGCCAGTTCATATACTCGTAAGCTGCGTCTAGTTGAATGCCACTGAGGTTTTTAGACAGGCCAATGCCACCCCCCCAGGCGCGATAGCCTTCCTTGAGGGGCGCGTAAACGCACTTGATTCCTTTAGCCTTAACCGCAGTTACAGCAGGCGACCACATGGACTGCAACACCACTTCACCCGATGACATCAGGTTGACCGATTCATCAAAGGTTTTCCAAAAGGCGCGGAACTGACCGGCTTTTTTCTGTTCAATCAAAAGCGCTGTAATCTTATCGATTTCCTCGCGGGTCATGTTGCCTTTGTCCCCAAAAGTCAACAGTCCTGATGCCTCGGCAACCATCGCTGCATCCATAATGCCGATCGAGGGAATATCCAGAAGCGAAGTTTTACCCTTGAAGGCTGGGTCAAACAACTCAGCCCAGCTTTCAATCTTTTTGCCCACCAGATCGGGGCGGTAACCTAGGGTATCCGCATTGTATTGAAATGGGATCAGAGTTGCCCAATCGGTTGGCTCAGTAGCGAACTCTTTGGCGTCCTTATCCTTGAGGTACATCACTCGATAAGGAGCGGTGCCTTGAGATGCCTCAACTTTTGCCCCTTCAAACTTGCCGGTGGTGAAGATGCTGACAATCTTGTCAAAGTCTTTGATCTTACTGACGTCGACGGGCTGAAGGTTTCCCGAGGGAACCACCAAGGGCAGGCTGAAGTATTCCCCATCAAAAACGTCGTATTGGCCCGGCTGAGTGATCGCGATCTGGTTATTTTCCTCGGTGCTGAGGGCTCGCATATCCAGTTTGAAACCGAGATCGGCTTGAGCTTTATCCCGAATTTCGTTGATTTGAGAGACGCCAGTCCCGATGAAGCGCAGCGTCACATCCTTGATTTGGTTGGTATTAATTTGGGGCCCAGTGGACGGGTTGTTCGGCGTCCCTAGAGGCGCTTCAGCAGTTTTAGGAGAACACTGCGTGGCGGTCAGCATTGCTCCAGCAGCCAGTCCAGTTCTTAACAGTTGGCGTCGGCTAATTCTAGGCATAATTTCAGCACTCCATCTTGAAATGAAGTCACAAGGTTGGCGAAAACAAAGATATGTGAGGAGGAAATCTGAGGCTCAATAAGGCAGAAAAACGCAGTCATCTGCCGACCAGCGCATAGTTACTAATTGGCCTTCTTGGAAAGAGCTTGTATTCCAATCATGGGTACGCACTTTGTAGAGCAGTTCTTGCCCTGTTGCTTCCGCCATAAGGGAAACTCGTGTCACATAACCCGTTAGTTCAACCGCAGTAATCCGAGCTGAGACATGATTGGGTCCAGGGCTAGACTGAGGCGAGGCGTTCGCTAAGTGAGGCTCTAACCGTACTAGGTCAGGACGAACTGAACAAGCAGCTGTTTTGCCCAAGGGAGTCGCTTGGCCTCGACAAAATAGAGAGCCAATTCCCTCGACTTCTAGCTGAATTAAATGGCCATGCGTGTCGGGCGCACAATTCATCACCTTGCCGCTGAAGATGTTGTTGTCCCCCATAAATCTGGCTACAAACTGCGAAGCTGGATTGTCGAAAATCTCGGTAGGTGAAGCAATTTGGTCAATATGACCATGGTTCATCACCACAACTTGGTCGGATAAAGAGAAAGCTTCTTCGACGTGGTGAGTCACCTGGATAAACGTCATACCAAATTGCTTCTGAATTCTGCGTAACTCCCCCCGCATGCGCACCCGCAGATTTTCATCCAAGGCACTTAGGGGCTCATCGAGCATCAAGACTTGAGGACGGGTTACTAATGCCCTGGCCAATGCGATGCGCTGCTGCTGCCCACCGCTCAGCATATGAGGTTTGCGCTCAGCGAGATGGCTCAGCCCAACCATTTCCAACATCTCCCCCACTCGGGTTCGCCGCTCGCTTTCCAGCATCTTGCGCATCTTAAGACCAAACTTTACGTTCTCCCAAACAGTTTTATGGGGAAACAAGGCGTAGCTTTGGAACATCATGGCTGTGTTCCGTTTGGCAGGCGGTAGGTCATTTACCCGACGAGTGCCGATAAAAATATCGCCATTGCTTGCTTCTTCATGACCAGCAATCAGGCGAAGTGCTGTAGTTTTACCACAACCACTAGGACCGAGCAGACAGCAGTAAGAGCCAGCCACAATATCTAAGGTCATGTCTTCTATGGCTGTCACCGAGCCATATTTTTTGGTGACTGACCTGAGTGAAACGCCTTCAGCAGCCTCAGCAAGGGCTTGCTGAATAGTTGTATCCGTGAAGGAGTTTCTGGTTCCAGCCGTCATAGCTCGTTACTCTAGGGTTACGTAAATGTGGACAAGAAACTGAGTTCCGCTTAAGTTCGCACAGATTGCCGGACAAAGCTGAAGTCGATTACACCAAAATCATGACATTGGGTGTATGAGGCCAAATTAAAATTGTTCAATAGGGCTGATAGGGCTATAGACAGTAGTGGATTAAAGAGATGGGTACAAATATCAGCCCGAGCAACCCTTAGCAATCACAGAATGTATACTGTATACAGCCATAGCAGAACCAATTAGTGTAGCTGTCTATACACTTTTAGGATTGGAATATTCAACGGTTTGATCCTTCACTCAAGACGGTAAGGAGTAATGTTTTGCCCCTGTCTCCTCGCTCACTCCAGCGGAATCAATCATTACAGGAACAGGCTTATCAGGCACTACGCGCGGCTATCCTATCTGGTGAATTAGCTCCAGGACAGCGATTAGTAGAAACTCATCTTGCCGACAAGTTGCAGGTCAGCAGAACACCAATTCGGGAAGCGCTCCGGCAGTTACAACACGAGGATCTAGCAACATTGGATGCTCAAAACATACTCCGGGTCGCTAGATTTTCGGTCACAGATGCGATGCAGTTGTACGATTGCCGGATTGCTTTGGAGCAGTTGTCAGTTGTAGAAGCCTGCCGAAATGCAGCGGACGGCCAGTTACAAGAACTCAAGGGCATGGTCATCCAAGCGGAGAAACTAGTCAAAAGCAAACCCTCCCACCTCAACAACTTTCAACTGCTTGAGCTAGACTACAGATTCCATCGCCTGTTGGCGGAGAGCTCTGGCAACTTGTGGCTGAGATCTTCTCTCGATCAGGTATTTGACAAGATGATCCTATTCAGAATTCAAACGATTCAACATAATCGGAATGTATTGGAAATCCGGACCGAGCATCATCGCGTTTACGAAGCAGTGGCTCGGCGGGATCCCCATACTGCGGCTCAGGCAATCAAAGAGCATTTACTTGCCAGTAAAGAACGAGTTGCACAGGAAATGCAAACTTTTCAAGATACTGATCAAGACACTGGGATTGCTCAGGAACAATGAGATATTTCTGCCCTAATCTTCTCTAGAAGACGCCTGAAGCTGAGCGCTTTTGGTAACGTCCCAAGCCTTTTTGTCCCAGCCAGTTCTCCCCATCAACCACTAGATTGCCTCGCAGAAAAACTTTCTGAACTTTACCCGTCACCAAGCGCCCTTCAAACAAGCTATAGTCCACATTGGCGTGGTGAGACGCTGCACTCAAAACGTGTTGTTGCTCCGGATCAAACAGCACAAGATCGGCGTCACTGCCAACGGCAATCGTGCCTTTGCTAGGGAACAGACCAAACAACTTGGCGGGTGCGGTTGAAGTGAGTTGGACAAATCGATTGAGTGAGATTTTGCCAGAGCGTACACCCCCGTCGAAGAGGAGAGGAAGGCGCAGCTCAACCCCAGGAGCCCCATTGGGAATTTTAGAAAAATCATCGTGTCCCATCTGCTTGGAACGGTGCAGACCGTAAGGATTTTCATTGAAGCAAAAAGGACAGTGGTCGGTAGAAACTACTTGGAGATCGTCAAACTTTAATCCTCGCCATAGCACCTGTTGGCAATGGTGGTCCCGCAGGGGCGGCGTCATCACATACTTGGCTGCCTCAAATCCAGGGCGCTCATATTCTTCCTCAGTCAGAAATAGGTAGTGAGGGCAAGTTTCTGCGAAAGCAGAAATGCCACGATCACGGGCTTCAACCACTGCCTCCAAAGCTTCCTTGGCCGATAGATGAACCATGTAGACCGGAATTTCAGCCAGTTCAGCCAGACGAATGGCTCGATGGGTTGCCTCACCTTCCATAATGCTGGGACGGGTGAGCGCATGATACTTGGGTGAGGTATTGCCCTGAGCTAAAGCTTCTTCAATCAAAACTTCAATCACACCCCCGTTTTCGGCGTGCAGATTGACCATACCGCCGTGGGTTCCGACAGTCCGCATGGTTCTGAAAATAGCAGCATCATCCATCATCAAAATGCCAGGATAAGCCATGAACATCTTGAAGCTGGAAATACCATCTTGATTGATTAAATCGGGCAGTTCTTTTAACTTATCAATGCTGGCGTCAGTCAGAATTAAGTGGAAACCATAATCCACACAAACTTGAGGTTCCGCTAGAGCTAGTCGGTCATCTAAAGCTTGTTTGGGACTCTGCCCCTGACGTTGCAGCACAAAATCAATAATGGTGGTTGTACCGCCAAAGGCTGCGGAACGGGTTCCTGTCTCATAGGTATCGCAGGTTTCTGAGGGGCCAAGAGAGAATTCCATGTGGGTATGGACATCAACGCCGCCAGGAAAGATCAGCAATCCACTAGCATCATGTTGCTGTGCTGAGGGAGCTGTAAGCTGTCGGCCAATTGTTTCAATTTTGCCGTTCCGCACCAGGATATCAGCAACATAATCATCAACAGCAGTAACAATGCGCCCACCAGTAATCAATACGTCTGTCATGAGGAATTTCTACTCGAATTGAACCTGTTTGGAGCTGGAAGTACTAGCTTTTGAATAGACCTTTACTCTTAAAAGAAACAAACTAAAGCAACAACCTAAGGAACGGTACCCCTTGGTAAAGCCTCAATATGAGCTGCGATTTGACCCGCTTGCGTGAGCCAAATCTCAGAGGTATAAGCCACGATATGTTGCAGGGCGCGACGCAAATGCCGGAGCCGAAAAGGCTGACCCACAATGTAGGGATGTAAGGCAATACCAAATACTAAAGGCTGATGCTTGGCTTGCTCACGCATTTCATCAAAATTGTCGATAATCAGATCAGCAAATTCAGCAGCCCCCATCCGCCGCGCCATAATTGCAGGAATATCATTGACTTCTTGAGGATAGGGAACTGCCAAAATTGGGCCAGACTCTGTCTTGAACCAAATGGGTTGATCATCGCAACACCAGTCGAGTAAGTAGCGATAGCCAGCCTGTTTGAGTAAATCTGGTGTTTGCCAACTCTGTGAGATCCAGGGACCCAACCAGCCCATCGGCGCCTGTCCCTCATGCTGCTTCAAAGTTTGGGTAACTTCAGCAATTAACGCTGCTTCTTCTGCTTCACTGAGCAGGCTCTGACGCTCCGAATTTGTACGGCCATGAGCGACAATTTCGTCGCCTCGCTGGCGGAAAGCAGTTACAACTTCTGGGCAATAGTCATAAATAGAGGAGTTGACCAATAAAGACACCGGCAGCTGCAATTGCTCGAACAGTTCCAAGAGCCGCCACACCCCCACCCGATTGCCATAGTCGCGCCAGGCATAGTTGAGAATGTCTGGTTGCGGACCACCTGGGGCAAGTTCGGCTCCCAAACCCTCACCAAAAGCGAAATGTTCTAGATTAAGAGCAATATAGACGGCTAAACGTTTGCCCTCCGGCCAGCAATAGTCTGGTCGATTGACAATCGCTGAATAAGAATAACGCCCGTGATTGGTCAACATCCGCTTGGACTTGCGTTTGGCTGGCTCAATAAAACCTTAAGGATCTAAAAAAATTCACAGTCAAAAAAATAAATCTACAAGTGCTTTTGCCAGTTTGAGTTCTACTGAATTGCTTCAGCAATGCCAAAGAGTCTACCAGCCTCTCTATGTTTTTTGACTGTTACATTCACTTTTTATTAATAGTTTTCACTGGATAAAACCGAATTGATGACTGTATCTTGATATACAGACTTAGGGCGACAAAACTTAATAGACCTAAGCGAATGCAAGACTTAGATCTTTTACTCAAACAAGCGACCTTGCCCAATGGCTCTGTTACTTCAGTAGCAGTTAAAGCTGGTCGAATCATTGCCATCGGCGCTCAGCCAGAGGAGATAGGTCCGGCTACAGAAGTAATTGACTTAGAGGGCAACCTGCTCTGTCCAGGCTTCATTGACGGCCATATTCACTTAGACAAAACCTTCCTAGGAGCCGCTTGGCTACCGCATGTACCCGGTGGCTCAGTGCGAGAGCGAATTGCGGCAGAGAAACAGGTATTAGCTGGCTTAAGCGTTCCCGTAGAGGCAAGAGCTGCTCGCTTGATTGAACTAGCGCTCTCATGTGGCTCCACTGCCCTACGCACCCACGTTGATATTGATCCCGAATTGGGCTTGCGCAACCTGCACAGTGTCCTAGAACTGCGAGAGCGCTACAGAGATCTGATTGCGATTCAAATTGTTGCCTTTCCACAAAGCGGCGTGATGTCTTGCCCAGGCACGCTTGACCTTTTGGAGGCTGCAATTAAAGAGGGGGCAGATTTAGTCGGTGGGCTAGATCCGGCAGGGATCGATGGCGATATTCCAGGACAACTAGATGCCATTTTTGCCTTAGCAGAAAGGTATGGCGTTGGTATAGACATCCATCTACACGACCCTGATCACCTGGGGATCTATCAGCTTGAGCAGATTGCGCAACGCACCCAGTCGCTGGGGTTAGAAGGCCGCGTTGCAGTCAGCCACGCCTACGCACTGGGTATGGTGCCTGAGCCGGTGATGGCTCGCACTGCCGAGCTGCTTGCTAGATCTAGGGTGGCGATTATGACCAACGCACCTGGCAGTCATGCGTTTCCGCCAATCTTGGCGCTCCGGTCAGCGGGTGTGACCGTCTTTGCGGGCTCCGATAACATCCGCGATGCTTGGTGGCCGTTTGGTGACGCCGATATGCTCGAACGGGCCATGCTTATTGCCTATCGCTCAGACTTTCGTACCGATGCTGAGTTAGCTGTGGCCTTTGAACTGCCTACAACTGCTGCTGCCCAGGTTTTGGGCTGGAGCGATTACGGCCTGACGGTTGGCGCTAGAGCTGATTTGGTTGTGCTCGAAGCCAGTTGCATTGCTGAGGCAGTCGTCACCCGTCCGGCACGGAAGCTGGTGCTTAAGCAAGGCCGAGTGGTTGTGCGGGACGGCAAACTCCTGCTTAGCCCAAAACCGTGAGATCCCAGCCTCTAGTTTTTGGTTCTTCTGCTACAAAATCGCCGATCTCAAATCGCTTAACCTGATGGTCAAATTCTAGGCTTCCTGATTATGCTAGTCACAAAACAGCTTGTATTACAACGATTTTGGTATCCCGTTGTTCCCATTGCCCAGTTATTAAACGGCCCTCAATCCTTTGAATTATTAGGCCAAAAAATTGTTTTGTGGTTGGATGCCTCTGGTAAGCCTGCGGCAGTAAGAGACCGCTGTTGCCACCGTTCTGCCCAGTTGTCAAAAGGCAAGGTGGTCAACGGCAATATTGTCTGTCCCTATCATGGCTGGAAGTTCGATTCAAACGGCGCTTGTGTTCACGTTCCTCAGGCTGAAAATAGCCCAATCTCTACCAGTTACAAAGTTAGTGCCTATCACTGTGCTGAACGTTATGGCTACGCCTGGGTCTGTTTAGCGGATCCATTAAAAGACATCCCAGAAATTCCGGAAGTGGCAGACCCTCAATATCGTTTGATTCACGAATTCTATGAGCCTTGGCACTGTGCAGGCTTGCGAGTCATGGAAAACGAATTTGACACGGCTCACCCCACATTCGTCCATACTGAAACCTTTGGTAGTGAAGAGCACCCTGTCCCTGATTCCATGGAATTCAGTGAAACGGAATGGGAACTGCATTTTCGCTCTGTTCTCGGCGTAGTGAATCCCTCACTGCAAAAGCAGAACTTGAAAATGGCACAGGACAAGACCGTGCGCACAATGCATATGACCTGGTTTATGCCCTTCACCGCCAAACTGCGAATCGCCTATCCTAACGGTTTAGTTCATATCATCGTTAATACAACAACTCCTATCAATGACTCGACTTCACAAATCGTCCAATTCTGCGTCCGCAATGATACAGAACAAGACACAAAAGGCGAGGATATTATCGCTTTCGATCGTAAGGTCACTCTGGAGGACAAGGCAATTCTAGAGACCACTGATTTTGATGTCCCCCTGGACATTAATCAGGAACAGCATATGCTGACTGATAAACCAGGCATTATCATGCGGCGCAAGCTTGCAGCTCTGCTGAAAAAGCATGGCGAAGTTGAGCAAATTAGGCGCTAACCTAAAATACTGGCACATTGGAAGTAGGTGGCATCTATTTATTGGAAGATGAGGCCAGTGCTCAAGCTTACTTGGCGGGTCCAATTTTTAGCCAACTGAAAGCTACGCCTGATCTCCAAAATTTGACGATCAAAGTCTCTGATATTGCAGAGAACTTCAGCCAAATTACTAGGGCTCCTCTTTAAAAATTCTTGGGGATTCTTGCTTGAACTGTGTGGGGTGTTTGTAAGGGCGAGAGGATCTCGCCCCTACCGGGAGCCACTGTTGATCAAGCTCAAATAGAATCTGTTAGGCTTCGCAACCGCAGAATTGCAGAATCGTAGCGATTAAGGTCTGGGTTGCTTTCTCTAGCTCTTCAATGGACACGTGGTTCATCAGGGGCATGGGCATGCTTGACGTTCCCAGGGCCGTAGTGCAGGGTTGGAATGTTGCCCAGCCCAACCATCAGACGCAGATCGCTACCGTAGGGAGCACCATGGATCTGGGGTTGATTATCGTGGAGGTCTTGGTGGCACTGGCTAACTAACTGAACCAGTGAGTGCTCCGCTGAAATTTGCCCACTGGCAAACTGACCCCCGAACCACTCCACCTGCACTGGGTGTTCCCGTAGCCAAGCATCTTGCGCACAAACAGCGGCTAGTGTCGCTTCCAGTTCCTGGCGTGCCGTCTGAGGATCTTCTCCCAAGGCCACGCCCAACCGCCCTTCCGCAACCAGTTGGTCGGGTACGCTGCTGGGCCAGTTCCCCGCTTGCAGGGTGCCAACATTCAGAGGGTAGGGCAAATCTAGCCCCTTCATCAGAGGGTGGCCTGGCCCATTACGGCGGACTTCCAGCGCTTCCAGCGCTTGCCAAACCAACCAGAACTTCTCAATGGCACTAACCCCTTCACGACGCACACTGGCGTGGGTTGAGCAACCGCTCAAGCGCAGCCGGAAGGTCAAAGCGCCGCCGCAAGCAGGAATGATATTCAGCCTGGTCGGTTCGGTAATGATGGCAGCATCACCCCGATAACCTCGGCGCAGGGTGGCAAAGGTGCCTAAGCCCCCGTCTTCTTCGCTAACGACGCTCTGCAGCAACACTCGCCCCTGAAGCTGTAGACCCGCAGCCTGGATGGCCTTGAGCGCAAATAGGTTGCACACGAGCCCGCCTTTCATATCGCAGGCACCGCGCCCATAAACGGCTCCATCAGCAACACGCCCACCGTAAGGCTGCTCGTCAGTCCATTGCCTCAAGTCCCCAGGTGGCACGACATCAATATGCCCATTGAGCACTAAAGTGGGACCGGCTGAATGCCCCCAACTGCCTACCAGCCCCCAAGCTTGGCTGCGCGGTGCTTCGCTTCCTGGAAAGTCAGGAGCTGCTTTCGTCGTTGCGAGATCAATGGGCCAGAGATCAGGCTCGAAGCCACTTTCCGCGAAACGTTCAGCCAACCAGTGCTGCGCCACACTCTCGGCGTTCGAGCCCGTGGTGCTGGGGATGGCGATCAGTTGTTGCAGGCAGGCAACCAGCCCAGTCAGGTCGAGCGTCGCTAAAGCCCGCTCTACAGCAGATTGACTAGCGGGACGCAGACCTGAAGCAGGATGCTGAGGCAACGGAATAACGATAGGTTGTGTCATTGCAGTGGTAGGTAATGCCCGCAGCTGATGGGGTTCAAGCTGGGGGAGCTGAGTCAGATGGAACGTGCCAGAGGTTCTGTTGGCATGAATAACCATCCGCAGAACAAGATTCCCTTGAATCTGTGCAGAATACTGTTCGCGAGTACTTCTCAATGAAGTTACCCAAACAGGTAGATTTTAAATGAGCATAAAAGCAGCCAGCATTCTGTTAGCTAAGGACAGTTAGCAAAGGACTATTGATACGCTCGCTGGTCAAATGCGCCTTATATACGTGGCTTGCCAGTGGTATTGACAGGGCATTGGAGCAAATTGGGAAAGTAAATTGGGGCAGTCCTAGATGGGTGAGATTGCAGGCTGGTTAGAATTCAACGGGGGTAAAGAGCTACGAAACCTACCTTGTCTCCACCACGCTTCCTCCTAATCGATGACAACCCGGCTGATCGCATCCTCGCCATTCGTCAGCTCCGTCGTGAGTTTGCCGATGTCAAAATTGTGCAGGTCACAGATGCCTACAATTTTGAACTAGCCCTAACTGCTGAGGATTTTGACCTCGTCATTACTGACTATCAGTTGGGCTGGAGTGACGGGCTCAAGATTCTACAAGCCATCAAAGCCCGCTATCCTGCCTGTCCAGTCGTGATGTTCACCAATACCGGCACCGAAGAGATCGCGGTTGAAGGTATGAAGTCCGGCCTAGATGACTATGTAATCAAGTCTCCGCAACAATTTGTGCGCCTGCCCCTGGCTGCCCGCTCGGCCCTGGAGAGAGCTGCCGCACGCCGCTTAAATGCGCGCCTGCAAGCAGAGCGGGACCAGCTTCTAGAGCGCGAACGCCTGGAACAGCGCAACGCCACCTTCCTGGCAGAAGCCAGCAAAGCGCTGGCCAGCTCGCTGGACCCAACCGCTACCCTGACTCAAATTGCCCGTCTAGGAGCGTCCTACCTAGCGGACGCCTGTGTGGTTTACCTCATTCGAAACGAAGATCAGCTGATGCCAGTGGAGTTGGCCCATGCCCAGGCTCAGCCAGAGGCTGAGCTCCGGGAGTTGTTGCAGCGCTACCCCCACCCAAACTGGCAGGGTCCTGTCACCCAGGTCCTACATACCGGTCAGTCTCAGCTTGTGACCGAGGTGACGGTTGAGTATTTAGCGGCTATTGCCCAAGATGCTGAGCATTTGAGGCTGCTGCAAGCCCTGTCACTCCAATCGTTATTAGCTGTGCCCCTAGTTGCGCGAACCGATACGTTGGGGGTGCTGTCTCTAATCTCCTCACAGCCACAGCGCCGCTTCGGCACAGCGGACCAGGTGCTATCGGAGGAGTTTGGTCGTCGAGCTGCTATTGCTATCGATAATGCGCGACTTTACCAGCAGGCTGAAACAGCGAACCAGCTCAAAGACGAGTTTCTGGCCACGCTCTCCCATGAACTACGCACCCCGCTCAATTCGATGCTGGGTTGGGCGCAGCTCATCCGTGTGCGGCGTTTAGACGATGCAACTTACTCTCGGGCGGTTGAAGCGATTGAGCGCAATACCAAATCCTTGAACCGGTTGATCGATGACTTACTTGATGTGTCGCGGATTATTACTGGCAATCTGCGGTTAGAGGTCAACCCGGTCGAACTGATTCCAGTAATTTCGGAAGCTTTGGCAGTTGTTCAGCCAGCGTCCCAGGCCAAGGCGATCCGAATAGAAACCGCCCTAGATGCCTCAGTCGGTCCCGTACTAGGTGATGCCACTCGTCTGCAACAAGTGGCTTGGAATCTGCTTGCCAATGCGATCAAATTCACGCCTGAAGGCGGGCAAGTCCGCGTGACCTTAACCCGTATTAGTTCTCAAGCAGCTCTGGTCATCAGTGATACAGGGCAAGGCATTAACCCTGAGTTTCTGCCCCACGTCTTTGAGCGTTTTCGTCAGGCAGATGGCAGCACCACGCGAACCCACGGCGGGCTTGGGCTTGGGCTGGCAATTGTGCGCCAACTGATCGAACTGCAAGGGGGGACAGTGCAAGCTCAAAGCGACGGGGTAGGCCGTGGAGCGACCTTTATCGTCAAGCTGCCTCTGCTGGCAGTTCGAGCGAAACCTGGCGAACGCCCAACTGCTCAGGGGCAGCTTCCCAGCTTGAGTGGACTCCGGATTTTGGTGGTTGATGATGAAGCTGACGCTCGCGCTCTGATCTCGACAGTGCTGGAAGCCTGTGGTGCTGAGGTGGCAACCGCAACCTCAGTGGCGGAAGCCCTCACTGTGCTCCTGAGTTTTCAGCCCGATGCCCTAGTGAGTGATATCGGCATGCCGGGCGAGAACGGTTACGAACTGATGCGCCGTCTCCGGGAGCAAGGACAACAACTGCCTGCGATTGCTCTAACTGCCTATGCAAAACCAGAAGATCAGGAACGGGCCTTAGCTGCAGGTTTCCAACGACACCTAGCCAAGCCGACTGAACCTGTTACTTTAGTGGCGACGCTAAGCAGTTTGCTCAATAGATAGCTTGTCTAGGTTGTCAGTTGTCAGTATTTAGACTCATCGCTGGCAGATAATTTTAAATCACCGTGAGAAGGTTGAGAATCTTTGGTGCTTGGGTTCTCATGACTTTTTCTTCATCAAAATCTGATTGATCACTCACAGGAGTGTTAGGCAATCCTAACTTTTAGTTCGTTTTGAGAAGAGGGACACTGAAATGAACATAGTTGTCTCAAAGTAGGCACAGAATATAGCCCCACTCTATGCAGGAGGTGCTTCTAGAGAAAGCTACCTGCCTCTAGAACTGCCAGCGCTACAACCGTTAATATTTCCACTTTGGTTAAACGCCGAAACTGGAACCTTAAACCGTGAGCCAGACTATGAAAAAACCACTTCTAATTCTTGTTGTGGATGACGACGATGACAATCAAGTCCTGGCGGTTCAAATTCTGAAGCTGCTAGACTACGCCTGCATCAGCGCCTCCGACGGCTATATGGCTTTAGAGTTAAGCCATCGTTATCATCCGGACTTAATTCTGCTTGATATCGCTATGCCCGATTTGAGTGGGTTAGAGGTTGTTCATCGTCTCAAAACCAATTTGGTTACAGCCAGCATTCCAGTCATTGCACTCACGGCAATGGCAATGGTAGGAGATCGAGAACTAGCACTAGCGGCTGGGTTCGATGAATATCTTGCCAAGCCTTACAGTGTGGAACAACTAGAGACAACTATTCAGCAAACGCTCGCTAGTTTTTCCTCTCCAGTCGTTGAGCGATGCTAAGGATTGCACTGAAGTAAAATTGGTAATGGTCGTATATTTCAGCTGCTGAGGCTCTCCTTTTGAACTGTCATTATTGGCATCTCAAAAGCTTTAGCAGCACTATTTTTCGTTCATAGTCTAAGGCCTATCTTAGGCCACAGATCGAGACAATCAAAGAGACCTAGAAGGATACACAACCAAGAATAGAGGTGATGGTTAGGATACACTTCTGGGTAACATGTGTCTGATGAGAGCTATTGAGTCGCTACGTTCAAGCTCTGACCAGAATACTCGCCTGCCCCTAAAGCTAGGATTGGCAGTGACAAAGTGGGCCAAACCCTGTGACCTTGCGCACGTCCCCCTTCTCCTTAGGGCACCAATATAGGAGTCAGCCATACGACCAGTGAATTTCGCCCGCCCACCTACCATGGGGCGGGTTTTGTCTAGGTAGACTGTGAGCTTGGTTGGAGCCTGCTGGGGTTATTTCTCTTCCTCTCCACTTCTAAGGCTTACAACACTGAGACTTATAGCGCTAAGACCTACAGCGCTCAGTTGCACTGTTGGCGTTCCTGCGGCAAAGCTGCTTTGGTCCGCTCATACTCAGCTTGCAACAGCTGCAACTGGCCAGGGCAGGGCACCCGCTAGAAACTGTTGCTCTAGCTCCTGGCAGCACAGGGACAGCGCCAGCGCTGCCTTTGGAGCGCTGGTTGACTCTTAAGTCCATGAGCTGCCTGCCGTAGCCCTACTGCATTATTCGCTGCCACCGCTGCTTGAACACAGTGCAGTTAGTGGAGAGCGTCTTCCATCTAGCAGTCAATTCGTATTGCTCACCTGCCACATGGGCCAGAACACCAATCTCTAAGTCGAAGCGATCACAGCCCATGATTAGCAGCTTCTGAAAACGTTGCTCAAAATTGAGTTGCCAGGCTGAAGCCTCCCCAAGCCGCAATTGCAAAGTAACAGACTGAGATCAGGGCGTTTGTGTCTAGAAGAAATCCACTTAGCATTAAAATGAAACTTTCTTAACTCAGCTGAGAATTTCAACAGCTTAAATTGAAATCAGGCTCATCTATTGGCCAGCAAACTCGTTTAGGCTGCCACCCTTTAATCCACCACGACTCACTTTGGCAGCAGTGATGTCATTACCGCCGCTGCTAAAGCCTTCACTACTAGAGTTTTAAGTAGAGTTCTACTAGCACAGAACTTCATGTTGACTGCCTCATGGAACTCATTGAGCCTCAGGCTGACGCTCTAAATTAGCCTCCATAATGCTGATCAGATAGTGGCCGGCCATAATGCCGCTGGAGACATGATAGTGGTCCTCATCCAAGCGGCGTAAAGTCTCGAAGCCGCTGCGACGCTGCCGGTCGTTAAGTACCCAGTAGCGTTGCACAATCGAATCGGGAGCCACCCAGCCTTCACCCTCGATCCGTCCAAGCTGGCTGTGCTGAAGGACAAAGGTGTACTGCCGCTCGGCAGAGTCTAGACGTCCCTTGTACTGAAGGGCAATTTCCTCCCGTTCAGCTTCGGGATCTGGAAAAACGAGCTTTGTCACCATTGAGAACCAAGCGTCTCGGCTCCAAACGACCAAAGTTCTGCCCCGAACCAGAAGGGGCATCCCATCGCGCTCTAGCCAGTTCCCCTCTAGTGACCAGCGGCCAGACTGCATTAAAAATGTGTGCGCCACAGATTCCCCGATTGACCAGCCTGGGCTTCACTCTAACAGTTTTGAGTAGGAGATCCGCATCTATCCTTACGAGGAGGGGGTTTGAATGGCTTGACTCAGAGTTTGGCCTACAGGCTTATTATGTAGCATACTTGTGTCGATTATTACACTGGGGGCTAAGTCAAGGTGGCAAAGACAAGGTGAGAAGGGCAAGGTGAGAAAGATAAGGGGTATGGGTCTCGGATTCTTAATGCCCTCTTTTCAGAGAAGGTGATCAGTTATTTTCTGTTTCCCCCTCGGCTTCACTCAGCACTTCTTCAAGTACCTGAATAGCCCCACTGATCCGCAGCATGGTTTCTCGTAAACTGGCTTGCTTGGCTTCTAGTTCAGCCAGCATATCCTGCCCTGCCTTAAACTCAGCTTTGAGGGCTTGCAACCGTTGTTCTAGTCTTTCTTTAAACATTGGGCCACTGCTCTAACGAAACCAGAGCTGTTTTTTGGTTTGTCTTTCAAAGGCTTCTAGTTTGGTTTCCAAAGCCGCCATCTTTCTCTGCTGCTCTTCCATTGCTTTGATCAGCAGAACCATCATTTGTTGGTGATCTTTGACTGAGCGTGTGACTGTTGCAACAATGTCTAATGAGCTAATCGCTTTTTTACTTGGGGCTGCAACTTGGGTAGGCACCTCTTCTGAGATGAAGCCGATACGCGTGTTTTTATCTGGATCGGCTTTGTAGACGAATTTGACAGGGTTAAGGTTGTCTAGAATTTCAGCTGCTTCTTGGCTAGGAAGCTCAATAATCTCGTCTTTCACTTCTCTAGAGGAGACTTGCCATGAAGTACCATCGTGCAAGACATTGCCATTGATCTGAACTACCCCTTCGCCGTTGATGCTCATTCTCATTTTCGACTGAGTCGCAAAGGTGATGTTGGCAGCTCTGTTCGCCCAAGTGTTGGCAATCTGTAGCTCATTGGTCTTGCCATCAAAGCCAACAAAGCCAGAAACTTGCCCGCCCCGCTGCCGAAAGATCAGTTGTGAATGACCGTCTTCGCCTTTGTTGTCCGTGTCCGCTTCTAGCAATATCTTGGCACTTCCTTTACTGGCAAGATGTAGTTGCTCAGCCGGTGTTACTGTCCCAATTCCCAACCGGCCATTAATTGCTAAGCTAGCAGTCTGATTGGCGTCGTTATAACCAATTCCTACTTGCCCTTGGTCAACTACTAATTTTTGTCTGGGAGTATGGGTGCCAATCCCTGTGTTGCCATTGACCGCTAGGGCTGCAGTTTGGTTGGTGTCGTTATAGCCGATTCCCACTTGCCCTTGATCAATCACCAGCTTTTGTTGAGGTAGGTGAGTACCGATGCCAACATTGCCATTGACTGCCAAGGCTGCCGTCTGATTTGCCTCGTTGAACCCAATCCCAACCTGCCCATCCTTGACCACCAACCTCTGAGCCGGGGTGGTGATGCCAATACCCACATTGCCCTTAATAGCGAGTGCTCCAGTCTGGCTGGCTTCATTGAAACCGATACTGACTTGCCCCTCACTGACCACTAGCTTCTGGTTAGGATTGACAACGCCAATGCCAACGTTGCCATTGATTGCCAGAGTTGCAGTTTGATTGGCCTCATTGAATCCAATGCCAACTTTATGATTGCCATCAACAACGAGTTTTTGATTGGGAGTTGTTGTGCCAATGCCCAGGTTGCCATCAATGGCAAGAGCAGCAGTTTGATTAGCGTCGTTGTAGCCAACACTAACTTTGCCCTGACTGATAACGAGCTTTTGTGCAGGGGCCACAACACCAATGCCAACGCTGCCATTGATTGCCAGAGTTGCAGTTTGATTGGCATCATTAAACCCAATGCCAACTTGTCCATCATTGACTACCAACTTCTGGGCAGGGGTAGCAACGCCAATACCGACATTGCCATTGACAGCTAGTGCTCCAGTTTGGTTAGCTTCATTGAAACCAATACTTACTTGGCCCTCAGTCACCACTAGCTTTTGGTTAGGATTGACAGTGCCAATGCCAACATTGCCATTAATAGCCAGTGCTCCGGTCTGAGTAGAGTCGTTGTAGCCGATGCTCGCTTTGCCATTACTAACTACTAGCTTCTGAGCGGGAGTAACCGTGCCAATGCCCAAGTTGCCGCTGACTGCTAAAGCCGCGCTTTGGTTTGGATCGTTGAAGCCAATGCCGACTTTGCCATTGGCGATCACCAGCTTCTGAGCGGGTGTGGCAATGCCAATGCCAACATTGTCTTTGATCGCCAGAGCTGCAGTCTGATTGGCCTCATTGAAACCAATGCCAACCTTACCGCCGGTAACGACTAGTTTTTGGGCAGGCGTGGGAGTGCCAACACCCAAATTCTCCTTGACCGCCAAGCCTGCGGTTTGGTTTGCTTCGTTGAAACCAATACCCACTTTGCCGTCAGCAATGACTAGTTTTTGGGCAGGGGCATGAGTGCCAAGGCCAACATTATCTTTGACAGCGAGAGCCGCAGTTTGATTAGGGTCATTGTAGCCAATGCCAATCTTACCCGCTTCGGCAATGATGAGCGCCTGCTGGGGTTTAGTGGTACCAATGCCAACTTTACCAGCCTGATATTTGTCGTCGATATATTGGCCAGTGACGTGAAGATCGGCTTGCAACTCCAGCACACCCGTCATGGTATCGCCGCTTTTATCTAAGCAACGCACTAGCGGCGGAAAGGAATCGCGGTAGTCATCTTCTTGACTCAGTGAAAATCCGTTCTCGCCGTAGTGAAGAAGGGCCAGGGGACAATAAAAATGGTCACTGCCCTGAGGCGGCTGAGCTTCTGGGAGCCCCAACGAGTCGCGGGGCCACTCGATATCGCTGGTCGTAGCCCGAGCCGGGATTAGCCAATAATCACCAGCTCTATAGAAAGGATTCTTCTGCTTGGGATTGACTTCAAACTTGACCTCAATGCCCGCTTCTAGAGCGATCCAATCAGCCTTGTTGGTTGCAATTGCAGCATCAGACCCTTGATGATCCCAGCGTCGCACCTTCGCTTTGCGCTCTGGTCGAAAGTTCTCGGCGCTAATGGCATCACCGACTACGCTTGCAGGATCAAAAACTAATTTTGTTCCAGACGTTGCCCCTGTCAAACGAACCAGGGTTCCTACTTGTCGATTCAATTCTCGTTCTTCGTCAAGAACTTCCACCCACTGCCCTGGGGCAAAGAACTGCGAAGCATCCCGACCTGGGCTGCGAACTGTGATCGTGTTCCCTTTAATTTCTTCAATTGCACTGATAATTGTGCCGTTATCGCGCGACCATTTGAACTTAGCTGTCTCAACTCCACCGGAGCTATGAATTTCAACTCGATATAGTTGGTTCTCCGATAGACGATAACCGCCTCCTGAACTGCTAGCACCTTTCTGTGCTGCATTACTCTCGGTTCGCACCGTCAAGGATGCTTTAGACCCATTTATCGCATTACTAAGAGCAGGAGCCTGAATGAGTTCTTGCCAATGCGCTTTAATCTTGGCTTTCCGTTTGGATCTTGCTGCTGGATCTTGGTCTGTTGTCTCGGTTCCAGGTGCAATATTAGAACTCAAGGGCTTGAGAGCAAGCAGCTTGATTTGAGCAATGGTTTTAGTCCGTGTAGTCGTGTCTAGGCCATTGAGTGCAACTTCGCGAATGGTGGGATCTTCGAGAGCAGTAATATGGCGTTGCCATACATCCAAATAAGCTAAGTAAGCTGAACCCTTTGTTAAACTTGTTAAACCAGAATCTTGTAAATCTGACTTCAGGGCATTGGGATGGTCGGGTTGATTCTGATAGGTAATCTCTTCGCTGAGTTCGCACAAAATACCATCGACATAAATTCGACCTGGCGAGATTTTGAGATCTAAATCATTTTGTTCTGAGAGCAAGCTGATTTTGAAGCCATCGCCTGCCGCTCTGGAAACACTCGAAAGGCCAATCGTATCCTTTACCTGAGTTTGGAGCAAGTCGCTTTGGATGTCTACCTGCTCATTCCAGTCAGCATCTAATTGCAACCGGCCCTGCTGCATGCGCACACTGCTATAGCGCTTTTTTGAGCGAAATGTAGACCGGGTGAAATCGCCTTTCATAAATTACTCTCTCAGGTGATATAAAAAATACCCGCTTCCAGGCCAAACCGAAGATATTCTTCAAGGCTGGCACGTAAGTTGGCCTCACGTTGCGGTTGTTTTAGATCATTAAAAACTCCCATTTCCGAGCTGTCCTCTGCACCAGTTCGAATTTTTGGAGGACAGCTAGATGCGAGCTGGGCATAGCCTGGATCACTATAACAGGTCCAGGTAAAACTAGGCTGTAATCGAGCTAGAATTAGCAATTTCTCGTCTACATTTTTGAGCCCTCGATTGATGGATGTCCAACTGCTATTTTCATTGCCGGAACGCAAAATACCACCCACAGCTGTTGCGGCAAAAATTTGTCGATGGCCTGACGGGGTATTGCTTTGGGCGTTGCTTTGGGTATCGCTTGTCGTGTTGATGCTGTGGCTCACTTTAATCGCTAGAGCAGCCACATCAGTGCTTGCTAAGTCAGTGGTTGCTGCAATCCAATGATTGCCATTGTCAGTGGAATAGAAAATACCCTGACCTGCAGTTCCAGCCCAGAGGGACTCGATGGTAAAAGTCGTTCCTGCCGGTAGATCAGGCTTAAAAGCGCTATTGATCGTCAGCAACTCATCTGAATCAATGTGAGTAACAATTCTGATTTGGCCCGCAACTGCAAGAGCATCTCCCATCTTTAGCTCTTGCTTAAAGGCAGTACCTATACCCCTTACGGTTGTGCCTGTACTGTTGATTGTGCCTTGTCCATACTTGATTGAGTTGAGCAATGCAGTGATTTCTGTGGTTGCAGGCAAGTTGAGAACCTGCCAATGCTCACCACGATCGGCGGAGTGAAACAATCCAGTCGAAGTTCCAGCAAATATTTGGCCACTGGCACTAATCAACAGGGCGGTGACGTGTGAACTGGTTAAACCTCGATTGCTTGCTACCCAGTTGTGGCTGCGATCTGTGCGAAAAATGCCACCTGTTGTGCCAGCGAAAATCTGACCATTGGGATGTACAGCCAGGGCAGTGACATGGTGATTAGTAAGGCCGCGGTTGAGCTGCTGCAAAGAATTGCCATTTTCTAGGCTGCTATTCACTGAGAAGCTAAAGATCCCGTTACCAGCAGTGGCAGCCAAAATCAGAGCGCTAGTGTCCGGTTGAGGGTAGACCGCTAAAGCTGTGATATCGGTATTCAGTTTGGCATCAAGGCCAGCATCAGTGTCGTTATCAGTGCCAATCTTGATGTTGGTGTCAACAGCGATCCAGTTCAGCTCACTCTCTGCTACAGCATAAAAGATACCGCCGCCCGCTGTACCCGCGAGAATATAAGCTTTGTTGTCTGTATTGTTATCTGCGTCGTTCTCTGCGCCATTGGCAACGGTATTAGAGCCAATGGTGGTGTGATAAGCCAAAAGTGCAGTGATATGCAGATTAGTGAGCCCATTGTTGAAGGGCTGCCATTGCTCGCCGTTATCAGTGGAACGAAATATGCCATCTCCTGCTGTAGCAGCAAACAGATAGCTTAAATCAGTGTCACAAACAACCAGTGAAGTCATCGCGCTAGGTAAGCTATCAGGTTCACTAAAAGCCTCACTGAGAGCTAGATCTGGTTGACAGCGATAGCGACGCGGTGTGTGGGAGTTGTCCACTACATAACAGAACCGCAGGCACCCAACCTGTCGTCGGATTGCTGTTACTTTCTCACTAAAAATGCTGCTACTCGCCTCTAGACTGCGTATATGGCTGCTGCCAAAAACAGTCGTAGTCCTGATCGTAGCCGCAGTCCCAGTTGCAATGATTGCAGCGCCGTTCTCGTTGTCGCAGCCCTTGTCGATAATGCTATCGGCGATCCACAAACTCGGTACCGTATCAGCCAGGTGAATAGGACCACAGATGCTACGTTCGAGAGCAATTTCCAGCTGACTGTTATCAACTTCTGATGTATCGCTAGTGTCTGAACATTGTCCAGGACAATCTGCTTCAGTTTCTTGCGGGTCCTCAGACTCTGAGTCAGGATCCTGAAAATCTGAAGATTGCCAGCTTCGAAGCACTGCTTGAACCGTAGCGAAAACCCGAACGGTTTGTTGTAGACCAAGTTCAACAAGTTTGCCTAAATTCTGCTTGGGGGGGGTGTTATTGACACTCGCGCCCCAGCGCAAGATATTGCTAATAAGGCTAAGACCATACATGAGCAGAGCGAGGAATGATACATCTTCCTCTGCCTCCGGTTCTGGTGCTAGTTTTGACTTTTCAACAATGAGTCCTCCCGCTTCAGGCACCAAGGTGCAATGGGAAACCTGTAAGCTTTTAAGATCTCCCGGCTGAACTGTCAATCTGCCTTCAATCAACAATCCATTTAAAGTCAATCTCCCGGATGTGACCGTCTCATCAGCAATGCCTAAACCTATTACTGACAAATTGCCACGAATATGAGGACGACACTGATTAGCAGCGAGTAGCTTCACCTGCCGTCCTGCAGGAATTTTTAGGGTTAAATTGCCTCTGTAAGTGTGATTGTCCTCAACCGTAATCACGCCTGTTTCTACCTCCTGAACCACCCTAATTGGTGACTGTCCTCGGGATGAAATAAGAGCAATGAACACGGTCACAGTTTGGCCTGTGTAAGGACTCAAATCCAGTAAATAGCGGTTCTCTAGTTTGAGTGTTCGCCTTCTACGATTGATTGCCTTGCCAGGTGAAATTTGAATCTGAGCGAAGCCAGATTCAGCCGGATTGACGTCGAGGCCCTTAACGATGCCCGGCTGATAAATACCACGAGCAGATTTAGCAAGGCGGCGACGAGTGGTATCCAGATGGCTGATTTTACCGTTAGCATCTACACTAATCTGAGCCAAGGGAATATAAATTTGGTCCTGACAGAATTGCCAAATCTGCGCCAGCTTGTTCCAGGCTCGAACCGCCTCTGCGAGGGGCTTACGTTTTACATGCTTTGTATGACTTGTATGACCTGTAGGACTGAATTGCTGCACTGACCAGATCAGGCGGGAGCCAGAGCCGTGTAGAGCTTTGGCAAGCGATTCACTGCGGTCGTAGGGACCACTGCCAACATCGCTGCTAAAGCCATAGGAGTAGCTGACTTCAACCTGGCGCGGCGTCCCAGTCAAGAAAGCCAATCGTCCTAACTCAGGATCGAGAGCGACTTTCTTGATTGGCGTACCGTCTGTCTGCAAATACAGGTTCTGAGGCGGTAGCTGCCACTGTTGGGAGTCTTCCTGGCCCAAGCTATAAACTAAAATTTCTTCTGGTGAAATTGGGTTTGCTTGGCCGTCAACAAAAATTCGGGGGAAGATTTTGGAGGCAGAATCAGTCCCTATTGAGGCTTGAAGCAGATGGCGAAATAGCTTGCCAGGAACGTTGATTTCCTCAGCTAGCTGAGTAATCTCAGTTTCGGTCTGAGGCTGATTGAACAGCGGTACAGCTTCACGTCCCAGAGGGTTGAATGTGTAGTAAAGGCCGTTGATTTTAGCCTTATGACCCTTAACGGCCCGAGCTGTCCCTCGCTCAATTGGATAGCTACGCAGTCGCCATAAGAACAGTCCCATGTTGCCAACGTTGTACTTACCTTGAGCATTAGCTACTCGCCGAATTTCTGCTGTATAAGCAGCCCGTTGCTCAAATGGTGTACCCAACAGTTCTGGCTGCTTGTTACTGCGCAGGTCAACGCTAGTATTCGTACGAAGGTGATTGAGGTTCTGTGTAGTGGCTAAAAGCTGAAAGAACTCTACGGCACGAGCACGCCAGCCAGTAATATCTTGAGCCAGTTGTTCGAGAACAGGCGCAGTCCCTTTGCGACGTCGATATGCCAGGGTATTAGCGACATGAGCACGCTGTTCCGGGCCATAGGTCAGCGTGTCATCAGCGTACAAATCACGTACCTTTAATAGGTCGCCAATATAGGGAACGACCCAAGGCTCACAGGTCTCAATAAACCAGTTGTCATATAAGCCTTCGATATCGGCTTCAATGGCCTGAAACTCACTCTCAATGATCGCAAGCAGAGCCCGAAGCGGCTCACCCTGCTTCACATCTTGTAGTTGATAAATCGAGGGCAGTAGCTTATAAAGGCGCTCAGCAGAGCGTTGGCTTGGAGAATTATTCATGGCGTCAGCTCTGCGCTCAGGGTGACACCGGCTGCATTGAGTAATAACAGCTGAGCCGGTTGAACTTGCCTGTTTGAGGCGTTCCAGCGGGCAGGGCTAGCGGGTAGCACCTTTTCTAAGGTTTTGCTGAAACCAAGGCGATATAAAGCATCGAGATCAACGGCCACCACACCCGCGATTGCCTGAATAGCTGCAATCACTTCTGAGGTAGTAACATCTTGACCAAATTGGCGTTTTTCAAAACTAAAGGTTTCACGGAGAGCAGTATTGATCTGGGCTAAAACAGCATCCATGGGATAGCGAGAATCAACCAGCACTTTGGCCTCCAAGTTAAATAGCAATTGCTCGTAGGAATCAACTTGAGCAAGCTGTACTGGATCGCGAGCTGCATCAATGGCTTGAACTAGGTTTTCGTAGAGCCTGGAGCCTTGAGGAACAGGTCCTCCCCCTCTAGCCGCAACTGTGAGCTGAGCCAGTTGGCTCTCGCCGTTCCACAGCGCAGCTACTTGAGCCTTGCCGATGCCAGCAAAGGCAAGGGCAAAATCCTCAAAGTCCCGCAGAGAAACAATGCGATCTAGGGTGCGCACGCTGGCTGGAGCCTTAGCGCGAGCCTCATTCTGGGTTTCGGGTGCCGCCGCTCCGAGTGCAGGCAGCGGGTTGGTAACCTCCAGAATGCCTAGAGGTCGAGTTTTCAGTAGGCTCAGACTGCCAGCCGCAACCTCGCCTGCTGGCCCAAGCCCACTGCGATAACTGGCAGTCAGGTTCTCCTGACCGGTGGGTAAGCGCGCTCCCCGTTCGCCATCGCCAAAGGTCAAAGTGGTCGTGCCATCGTCATCAATCCGGGTGATGTAGCTATGGTCGAGGGCAGCCAATTCTGCCAATGAGGGCACATTCTGCCAGAGCACACCGTTGACGTGCACGTTCAAAGTGCTTTCAGCTCCACTTGCTGTAGGAGCTGAGACATAGGTCAGAGGCGGTTTTTTCAAAATGAACTGCATGTTCGCCTCATTGCCATCACCACTGCCTAGAGCCTCAAGCACCGTTTCACCATGGGTGGCGTGTACAGCGTTTGCACAAAGGGTCGTGGTGGTGGGGTCGTAGCTATTTTGCAAGGGAGCCTGCAACACCAAAATCGGTTTTTGCTGGTCTTCGGGTGGGTTTGCAACCACACTAATCTCGCTAATCATTGGATCATCAGCTAGAGCCGGTTGCAGGCTAATGTCACTGGGCTGCAGGGTTGTCAGGTGGCCAATAAAGCCGTTTTTATCTAATAAAGTCCAGTTTTGAGCAGTTGCTGAATTAGCAATAGTTTCGTTCGTTTCCGTGGCATTCATTTCCGGGACATTCACTGCCAGGGTAGGCGGTGCCATAACCTGCACTTGATCTCCCTGCCTCAGTTCAACAGCTGCAAAACCCTCTGGGGAAAGCAAGATCCCAGGTCCACCAGCCCATATTTGGTTAGATGGGCCAACAATGAGTGCTCGAATCTCTGTATTGATCAAGCTCACCTGAACTGCTTCCCAACCAGGAGCTAGGCTGTCAGAACGGAAGACAGTTCCACTGGCGCTACCTGCAAAAATTTGCTCTACCTCACTAGTAGAATTCACTGCAAGACAGCGGATCTTCATATCGGTGAGATTGATATTGAACGGCTCCCAAGGGCCTGTATCCGAGGAGCGGTTCAAGCGAAAGACACCACTATCAGCGGTTCCAATCAAAACCTGCTCATGCGATTGCTGATCTTGATAAGCGACGATTGCAGTAATGCTGGTATTGGGTAAGCCCTGGCTCAGGTTTTGCCAACTGTTGCCATTATCTTTGGAGCAAAAGACAGCGCCATCAAGGCTGCCTGCAAAAATACTGCTGTTACCGTTGGGACCAATGGCTAAGACTTGAATATCTGTATTAGTTAAGCCAGTTTGGCTCCAAGTTTGACCACCATTGACCAGGAGAAAAACACCGCCATCCTTGGTTCCAGCGAAGAGATTGCCATTTTGTTGAATCGCCAGGGTTCGCACTTGAGGATGCACAAGACCTGTATTAATAGGTACCCACAGCTTGCGCTCATTCGGGAGACAAAAAACGCCATTGTTCGTGCCAACAAATACCGAGCCATCTGGGTGGATGGCGATGGCTTGGACCTCTAGACTAGTCAATCCTTCATTGATTGCTTGCCAGGCTTCAGAGTTCTGCTGACGCACAAATACACCGCTTGGGGTGCCCGCAAAAAGATCACTATTTGGATTATTTGGGTGCAGAGCTAAAGCTTGAATTCTGGAGTCAGTTAAGCCCTGAGACTTGCGCTGCCAGGTTGCGCTCCTCTGTGGCAGATGAAAAACTCCACCAATCGTGTTGATAGTGGCGCGAATGCGTTTACCGCTAACAATTAGCATTTGACCGGCTTGCAGTCCTGCTACAAACTGGCTGAGCAAAATTTTATTGCTAACAATCGGATCGCTAAAAATCTGGCCCTGCTGTACCGTTACGGTTAGAGGCTCCTCAGCCAGTTGCAGGGGCTCACTTTGGATCAAGGCAATAGTGTCGCGCAGGCCAAAACTGTTGGCTTGAATTGCAGAGTTGGGAACTAAACGTGTGACCTTTGCCTCCAGGGCAAAATCTCGGCGCAGGACCGTAGAAAGATCGCTGACTTTACGCGCTGCCAGCTTTGATTCAGGCTCAGAAACCAGGAGAACAAAACGACTACCTGCAAGGATTTGTGGGTAGAGACTATCTAGATCAACAGCTTGCGTTTCAACCTGAAAGTTGGGCCAATCTGTGTAAACAGGACTATTTCGGCTTGCAGCTGCCTGGCTGGATTCAGCAGTAAAGTTAACAAAACGGGTTCCGGCAAAAACTTCACCGTTTTTGTTTACAGCGAGTGCAGTAATTTCGATTGCAGTTGGCTGGTTTTGACATAAGCGCCAATTAACTCCTCTATCACTGGAGCTAAACACACCACTGTCAGTTCCAGCATAGATAACTGGACCTGTTTCACGCTTGTCAAAAGCTAATGAACGAATAGCACTGGCTCTGTGTTCCTCCGACAAGTTGCTGTGCTGCCAGTGCTCTCCCTGATCCTTGGAGCGATAGAAACCCTGATTAGTTCCAGCCAAGACATAATGACTACCAGCGTCTTCGTAGGCCAGCAGAGTATGAACGGTCTTATTCCCGCTTGGGCTTTTTGGAGACCAGCTTTCACCTAGATCTTCAGAGCAATGAATACTATCATCAGTTCCTGCAAAAATATAGGTAATTTCCTTGCCACTGGAAAATTGCGATGCCTCACTTAGATTTGGAGTGAAGGCCAGGTCAAGCTGTAGTTCAGTGTCAGAAATAATTTCAGCTACGGTTCTTTTTTGATTGCTGACAACGATTACATCGCCTCGCCGCAGATTCTTTTTAAAGCTGGTGCCCTTACCCAAAACCTGAGTGCCACAGCTAGTAATTTTGCCAGACATCAAGCGAGTAGTGGTAACCAGAAGCGAGCGAATAGCTTTGCTGGGCAGACCTTTCAGCTGCCAGTTTTTACCCTGGTCGAGCGAACAATAAACTCCATCATCCGTGCCTGCAAAGATATAAGTTCTGCTGTCAATTGAGAGGTTTTTGCTAACTAACGGTGTGGCGAAAGGAACATCGATTTCTATCGTTTGATCGGGACCAATTGCAGTGACGATCCGAGTTTGTCGCTCGATAATAATTGCATCTCCTAACAACAACTGTTGCTGAAAATCGGTGTTCTCTCCCCTAAGGGGCATACCATCTCCAGAAACAGTGCCCTGACCCAATCGACCCGGTAGGACGTGAGTTGATAAAGCCCGCACAACGGTGTTGGGCAAGCCTGTATTGATTGAGCCCCAACGGTTCGGTTGCTCGGGATTCGATTTGACCCGAACACTGCCGATGCCGATGGCTGCCCAGGTATCTCCATTATCTTTAGAGCGAAAAACGCCTCCTCCGGGCGTTCCAGCTAAGAGCATTTTGTCGAGGCAAGTAAGAGTTTGGATGCTTAGGTTTGCTAAGCCGGTATTGATTGCGGTCCAGGTTGTGCCTCTGTCTGTAGACCGGAAAATTCCATTGCCAGGGGTGCCTACAAACAGGTAGCCTGTCGCTGGATCCAGGGTGAGGCAAAGGATGTCCGTACTGGGTAGTCCAGTGCTAACCGAGGACCAGGATCCGTTATTGGTGCTGGCAAAGACGCCGCCTGGAATCGTGCTCTGAGCTGCCAGCACAGCTGCCCGCTGTAGTTCAACGGGCATCGTCTGCCATCGAGGAGCACTGCTGCCAAACAGTGAAACCCGTTGCCGAAAGGCAAACACCTTGGGGTTTTGAAGGGTAGCCTCGATCGGTGGGAGTGCAAGCTGTTCCCAAGCCACCAGGGTATGGCCTGCCTGAGGAATCGGTTGCACTGTAGTCAGCGTCAGCAGATGCTCAGCAGGGGGGCTGCCTTCACCAACCAGCAGGATCTGGCTGCCCGGCTGTAATTGAGAGGTTAGACCCTGAAGATAGAGACTCTGACTGTGTTGATTGATAGTTTGGGGCCTAGTTGGCCTCGGCTTGAGTGCATTCCACTCAGCCCGAGCAACAATCTCGTCCCTGGTTTCGAAAGTCTGGGGCAGTTCGTCCTGACCAGGAATACTGACTACCTGCGTTCCTTGGGGCACAGTGGCTACGCCCGCAGTCCCTGGGCTCTCATCTACGGTAAAGGCTAGGACTGTACTGGCAGCAACGCCTGGGTTCAGCTCGTAACCAATGGCACGAGCCAATTCCAAAACCGAACGGCGTTCAGTGGCAGTGCGCAGATAGCCCTCGTTGGCAATCCGCTCCTGATAGAAAGTCAGCACATCGGCGACCACTGCCCAAGCATCGAGCAGAGCGATCGCAGGGTCATCACTAGCGCGGGTGGTGAGTTTGGCGAGTGGGCCACCCTGATTCGGATCATTCTCAGGGCTCAGGGCCAGGGGCAACCGAGCCAATAGACGCTGGCGAAAAGCGGCATAGTCGCCAATCCGATAAGTCAGCGCTGGCAAACCAGGCCGGTTGTAAGGTTGTGCCGAGGCATTGGCATCGTTGGGAGTGCTCACCGCCCACCTCGCATTTCAAAGGAGATCCTGCCGTTTTCTGGAGCGTTTGGATCACTATCTAGGCAAGCGATTTCTAAGCGCTCAAAACTGATTTCACCCGCTTCTAATTCACCCTGGGGCGGCTGTTGCCAGCGCTGAAACTGAGTGGCTACCACAGAGCGAACACCGGCTATCTGCATGGCAGTGGCAATGACTTGGCTCAAGTAGACCGGTTGCCCAAACGTAAAGTTATCTGGATTGAAAAAGCCAGGCCGACCATTGGCTAAAGTTTGAGCGCTAAAGGCTTCAAATAATGCCTGCTTAACTGCACTATGAAAGTAGTCAGAACCCACTTCCACATTCAGCCCAATCTGGAGAGGTACGAAGCGAGGGCCATCGATATTCAAGTCGTGACCGGCTAGGCGAAAACGTTCTAAAAAAGTCCGTAGCTGCTCTTCGAATTGTGCATCAACGGGCTGCCCACCCTCCCGGTCTACAGTGATGAAAATGGTGTACCAGCTACCTGTCCAACGTCGCGTTGCCACCGCTTTGCGCACGCCAGGAAAACGTTGGGTAACGGCAGCATAATCAGCTTCAGTGACCGCTCGTTTTTGGATGCGGAAGGACTGCGGTGCATAGAGCCGGACCTGCTCAATCGGTTCAGGATCCATGCCGCCGCGTGCGGGTAGGGGATTGCGAATGTTGATAATCAGGCTCTCTAGGCCACTGGCTGATTCTCCACCTTGGACCCCTCTACCGCTGGGAAATACGTGAGCAATCGCTTCCGCCCCAACATTACCGGCTTGACCATTGCCAATTCGATAGATGGCTTGAAAGTGATTCTCCGCTTCTGGCTGCTTGCCCAAAGTATTATCGCCAAAGCGCACATAGGCGCGCCCATCATCCTCAGTTTCAACCACAAATTCGGTTGCGAAGCGATCGCTATTCAGCAAGTCCCGTTGCACCTGCCAGGTCTGTTTTTGTCCCTGCGTTTCTTGTAGCGAAATGCTAGGCATGACATCACGCATTTGCCAGCGTAAAGCGGCGCTCGCTGAGGCTGTAGGGTCGAAACGCACCCATTGCGTGCGCTGATCTTGAACGTAACCTTGTTGGGTTAATGGCCCAAATTTTAAGCGGGGTCGATAGCGCCCCTCAGAGGGAGTAGGAGCGAGGCTTTCTACATAGGTATAGCCGTGATCAACCAACACTACATTGCCCCGTGCCACGCTCACATTGGCATAGGGTTTACCCTCAAGCACGGTAGACAGGCACAGCTCAAAGGGCAGGGCATCCTCACGTGACCACTGCACTTCGATGACCTCCTGATCAAATAGAGGATCTCGGTTTAGCGTGACTTGAGTCAAGCGCACGGCATGACGGTGAGCCGGGTCTGCGTCCGCAGCCTGACCACTATTAGGTCCGAACTTCTCTTCAAAGAGCAGCACATCGCCTGGGGCAAGAGGCCATTGGCGCAGTCCTTCACTGCTCTGTAGAGTTGCCTGAGTCGCACCCACTGGCAGGCAACACTGCTCGTCTTGCCAGGTATAGAAGTGGATTTCATTGCGAGAGGCCTGTAGGGCCAAGTCATGCATCGTTTCAAAAACTTGTGCCCCTGGATGAGCGGTTTCAAACTCGCTTTGCTCAAGGATTGTGGGTAAGCGTTCAACCCTCGTCAGCAGGCGAGTGCCCGCTGGGAGGGTGGCAGGGGATCCCTGTTGTGTCTTTCCGGTTTCCCCTGTTTTCTCATTGGCCGTTGCGCCTGAATTGACCTCAATAACAACCCAAGCCCGAGCATTGCAGCCATCGTGCAAGAAGTAGTCGAGCAAACGGGCATGACGACGCACTGAAACCCGCTTGCGGGCGGTACCGAGATAGGCTTCAGTTGCCACAGCATCTTGGTAGTAGCTGAGGTAGTCGGCGGCATAGGACACCAGTTCAACCAGTGCCACTCCCAGATCTGCTGGATTACGTTCTTGCCAAGTTGGCATGGTGACCGCCAACCGGTCGAGCATGAGTTGGCGGAAGCTGGCGTAATCTTTGGCTAGATAATCGATGGCAGGCGGCGGTTGCCTGGGGCTCGTCGGTGATGCCGCAGGTTGACAGTCAAACTCGCTGAAGTTCTCGACCCGAAACGAAAAATCGACTTGAGACAGTTGTGGATCGAAGCCTACGGGTGGCGATGAACCGGTAGGGGAGTCAACCAGACGCAAAGTGTAGGTTGAAAAATCACCAGGTGCTTTAACTCTAAGGGTAAGAACTTCAGCAAATGAACTAACCGATTCGACCTGCACTTCTCTGCGCGTGCCGCCTGAAATCGCCACGTTAGCTGCTTGTAAAAGTTTGCGGTTGTCAGGGACGGCATTGTTCTGCTCAGGCCCAGGCAGCGGATAGATAAAATGAACACTCAGCGTTTTTTGGTCTGGGGACACTTCCAGATAATCGATGCCATTTACAATGGGCCGTTTACGAATTTCAGCTCGTCGCCGCTCATTTTTGCAACGATACTGGCTGCTCATCTGTGTTCAAGCCTCACGCGAAAATTGAGCAATCTGGTCTTGCTGGGTGCGGCGAATTAGATATTGCACGGTGACTTGCAAGCGAGCCGCTTCGCTCTCGATTTCTACGGCCTCCACCTCGATCACTTCACCCAACCATTGCTCTAATGCCCCTTGCACCAAAAATTGCGTGGCTGCTGCTAATTCATCTCTGTTGGGCGCGAAAATTAACTGTCTCAGACCGCAACCAAAGTTAGGGCGATTGACCCGTTCTCCTGGTGTTGTAAACAACACCTGCTCGATCAGTTGCCGAATGTGCTGTTCTTCAGTAGCATCCGTGGTCCGTCCTCGCCCATTTACCGCTAGGGGATAGCCAATTTGATACTGATGCATAAAACTATATGCCCTTGATTACATGCCCTTGACTACATGCCCTTGACTACATGCCTTTGACTCGGGGCTGCGCTAAGAGAACCTGTAGCGGTGTGCCAGTGGGAATACAAATTGCTTGGCTGTCTTGCAGTAGAACGGGCAGGCCCATCACCTTCACCCGCAAGGCTGCCAACACCCAAGTTGCAGTAATGCAGGGACCAACATTAGCGGGTGGGGGCGGATTCACACAGCCAGCAATTACAAAGGGAGGCCCCTGGGTCACCACGGGTAGTCCCATCACTCTTACGCGGGGATTGGGAACAGTGGGCTTGGCCTGTCCTGCATGGACACAGATGACAGTGCTGCCAACATTGAGCAAATAACCTGGCATTAAGTCACCTCCAGGGCACCATTGTTGATATTTACACCAACAGGAGTGAGCTTGACATTGGCGGCTATGAGGCTGAGTTCGACCTGTGATGGGGTTATTTTGACAGCAGCAGGGGTAGCGTTGAGTTCAACCCCAGATGAGCTCAACTTGGCGCTAGCCGGACTATTAATTAGCTCCAGGCCGGAAGAAGTGCTCAACTTGATCGTTGCTGGCGAGCAATTAAGGTCGATGCTACTGGCAGTGAGTTTGATCTCAATGGCACTTTCTTTAAGTTCAATCGAATTAGAAGTCAGGGTAACTGTGGATGATTCACCATTTTTTAGTTCGATTTTATCCGCTGTTAATTTAGCAGTTATTGTGTCTTTATTATTGATTTCAATTCCATCGTCATTGAACACAAGCTTGAGTGGCCTCTGAACTACGGGAGTTTCTACTTCAAGGGTCACGCCTTTGTTATTGCCTAAATTGCTCAATGTGCAGGTAATACCCTCTGTTCTGAAAACTTGAACCTTGACTGGATCGTCAACTTTGGCATTTTGAGGCAGCTCGTTCTGACCCCAAAAGCAGCCAGTCCAAATGGGATAGTCAGGATCGCCGCCTTCGAATTCCACCCAGATGTTGGTGTCCACAGGTGGAATAGCAAACCAACCGATATCCTTGCCCGCATAAGGGGTGCAGGGCATCGCCCAACTCTGGCGGCCCTCGCCAAAAATGGAAGGTACACTCACTTGAACCCGGCCTAAGTAGAAAGGGTCTTTGTTGGCGGTAATCTTGCCGCGGTACTTACCGAAAAATCGCCTCATACTCTCACCCTCAAGTCGGTTGTACCCAGGCCCTCTCGCGTAATCGTGAAACTCTGTTTGTATTCCCCATGACGCAAACGATGGGTAACTTTTTTGACGTAGTAGCGCCCGTCGTAGCTATAACCCACACCGCGTAAGCCAACCACGCCGCGTGGTTGCAGCAGGTCGCCGTAGCGCAGCGTATCGAGTTCGCCGCTGACACTGACCACCTCATCTACAGAACGATCGATCATCGCCTGGGCATAGGCAGAGGCTTGTAGGTTGTCGCGGCCCGTCTCACGAAACTGGATGCGCCGCACGCGAGACTGGCTTTGTAGGGCAGGTTGCTTGACCAGAGGGATCCGGTCGCTGGTCAAGTCCTGCACAGGCAACTGCCGATTGGTTTTGCGGTCCTGCACTCTGCCCTCAATCGTGGTGGCAGACAGGGCGTTGTTTTCGAAGTTGAGCGATTCTACATTGGTCTGCGGTCCCAAGTTGACCGAGAGGGCTCTTTGCGGTTGGGTCTTGCGTTTGGGCGGTCCCCAATAAGCTGTGTTGGTGCCAACTTTAGGGCCAGGCGTAACGTAGAACACGTAAGCATAGCGTTGGGCCAGCGCTTGCAGATATTGCAAATCCGTGACGAGTTGTACAGGCAGCCGCTCAGTGATTGAGGGTCGGTCAACCACGGGTGGTTTAACGATCTCCGGAAGCAGACCGTAACGGCTGTACTGGGACAAGATCTGGGTAGCAATAATTGTTTCGTCTTGTGCCGGGTGCCCGACCGATTTCTCTTCCAGGTCCAGCATCAGACTGACGTCTTCGCCAGTGATTGTGAGCGTCGAGCCGCCCGGGGTGACATTGGGCGAAAATTGCTGGTTAGTAATAATGCCATCCATCAGCACCTGGACTCTGGCATTAAGCGTGACCGTTAGCACCAGTCGGTTGAAAGGCTGAAGCAAGGGATCTTTAAGTAGCTTGTAATCCTGTAGATCTGTAGAGCCAGAGCGCCCTAGCTTCAAGACAAGTTGGAAGCCAGAACGCCCTGCATCACTGTGAGTTACCTCGACACTTTGCAGTGCCTCCACAAGTGCGGCTGGTGCTGGCCTCGGTACAGTAGGCCCAATTAATAAAGTCAGTTGAATGCCAGGGGCCATTTAGGTTTCCTTAAGCTTGGGGTGGCGCGATGCGCAAACTTCGACCGATTTCACTGGTCAATTCCGCCGGATCCATGGCATTGTTGGCATCACACAATTGCCAGAACTGTTCTGGGTCGCCTAAGACCTGCCCAGCGATCAAGTCCAGGCGGTCGCCTTCGGTCACAGTGACTTCGGTAAACAGAGGTAAGCTTGTACCCTGCGGCAAGAATCGACGACGCTTGTAAGCGATCACGCGACCATCTACTGTAGTTAAGCGCGCAGTTTCTAAGTTGTAATAGCGGCTAGTATGCTCAAACATCGCGCACCCAGGTTAGCGTCAGCAATAACATTGATATTGATAAACGTCAATAAATATTGGCAAATTAATCGTCGAGAATTAGCTAGTGAGAATTGAAAGATTTATCTAGACAACTGTTTTGCCTTAGTTGTAACAGAGCGCTTAACTACTCCGCTATGTATTTATTGCTTGAGTCATCAGTCAGGGTCAACATTCGAGAGTAATGCTTGACGCTACTGTGCAGTTAATTAAACATTACAACTCAAGAATTAATTTACAAGCGCTGTCGAACATTAACCCCAATGAGGGAAGCAGGGTTACCTGTAGTTCCTTGCCTCGCCATCCGTTCTTTGCCTCGCTGATGAGCAAGGAACAGCTTAGCCCCTCGTTGGTTCCAAGGCAAATCGTTATAGCTAAGAACTCTCAGGCTTAGAGCGACCTTCGCACGAATGGGACAAAGTTTAACATCGTATGCTTCTTCCGTGATATTAAAGTCTGTCAGACGTACAGGTAAAACTCGCTTTTCGCCCCACACCAAAAGAGTTAAAGGAGCCTCCATCGGCATAATTTCTAATGCCCCCCGAGCTGCTTGAGACATCGCTGTGGTCAGTCGGCTGCTATCTGGATAGATCAGGATCTCTAGTGCCGAAAGTTGCGGATAAATTCCCAGACGAGTTGCAATTCCCTCTGCCTTTTCAAGCTGGTCTGTCGCATCTAGCTCTATATCTAGCTTGAAGGTTTCAATTGGAGCCCCCTGAAGGCGTAACGCCTCACTGCGGGCGCCTTCATTCTCAGTGGCCTGCACCTGGAGAGTGCGGCTGAGGCTCTCTGGGTTGTACTGAAAAGGAATGGTACTGAGTACTAGGCTAGAGTCAGGATCGACGGCAACAAGGGTCCCTTTAAGCAGACGAGGCGAACCGGGGAAGGTAGTCATGGCTGATATCCTTGCTTCGATGACTGCTTTTGTGACGGCCTTTAAAGGAGCAGAGACAGCTTAGCTTAAGCTCTACAGCTGAACATATTGCAAATTGCACAATTGTCTTTACATACTTGTCTTTACGTAAACGTAGAGGGGGCGAGGAAGCCAACACTAGCCAACACTATGGCTAAAATAGCGCTCTGCTACCAAGACTGTCTAGTTTGTAAACATTTTGCCTAAATCTGTAATCATCGTTCATCACCCTTTAAAATTCGCCTGAGTTAAATTCCTGGGTTAAACTGCGGGCAGCTGACCGGCGATAGCGCTAAACAGCCGTAGGATTAAGACCACCTGTATTGAGCGGAAAAGCCGCGAGTAGACCTCATGAAATCTGCAAGCCTAACGATGGCAGCCTCTAGTGGGGAAGTTTCTTCCCTCTCAACTAATCCTATCTTTGAGCAGGCGACTGAGCTATGGGCTACTCTATCGGATCCTTGCACAGCTTTAACCTATAAAAACGCTGCCAGTAGAACTTGGGTTCTGCTCAGGCAGATAGTCCGGCTAATTTTTTTGTTGACTCTCTTGGCAGTGGTAGTGGTCGTTTGGATCTGGAGTGTTGGCTTTCAAAGTGGCCGTGCCTTTCGCAGCTGGTTGAACACTGAAGAACCTACACCTACTCTGCTCCTACAAAAAACGGCAGATATTCTGTTATGGCCGTTCAAGGTAACTGTAGACTGGTCAAAAAAACAGATCAAGGAGCAATTGGGCATTGAACTCAAGCCCCTTTGGCCTGCTCAATTAGAAACATCAAAGCTAAATGCAGGTCAAGATAGCCCACAAGCAATCAGCTCATCAACCCCTACTAGCGGCCCAGGCCAGTCTAAATAAACAATCCGTGACAGCCAAATAACCAGTCAGTTAGCGACGGGTCTAACGATGTAGCTCAGCCTCAAAACATGAGCCCACCTTAACCATCTGTGCGGTGGCTATCTAGGTTTATGTTTATTTGTTACGTGTTGGAGGCTGGAGCCAAGGAGCCATCGAGAGCCTTCGCCAGTGCCTCAGTTCTGAGCTTGCCATTCGACTCCAGATAACCTTCCTCCCTAAGTTGCTTCAATAATTGAGCTGAAACTTGGGGCGGAGTTTCTGCCGCTGTCTCAGTTGGGCTAGAGTTCTTGCCAACCGTGTAGAGCGAAAAGCCAAGCACGAACGCAAAGACAAAAGGCAGTACCACCAACACGTAAAGGCTAGAAAACATAGAAAAATGTCTTGAGAAGCTCCGCTCGATTATCTAAGAAAGCCACTAAAAAGTCAGCAACAAAAACAATAAATATTGTGAATAACAGCATAAATCAAAAGCTAAACCAGTAGGAGCAAGCTTGTCAACAAAATCTCTATCGGTCAGTTTTATCATTCTGAAAGTTGAGCTTATTTTCGGATCTCCTCGTCAAAGTTAAAAGACAGCCATGTCTCTCAGCATTTGATAGCTTTGTAGCAATTTAATGGCATTGGGATAGGAACCCTTTGTAATCCAATCGGAAAGGGTGCGCTTGCCTTTGTGCTGTTCCAATTGTTGTTGAGCGCCGAACTCTCCAACATTGAAGTAAACATAAGTCCAGTAGACTAATTCATCCTGAGTTGGGGCCGTATAACCTCTGATTTTGGCATCATCCTGAAATAGCTTGCGCCGACGTTTCATCATCGCGGCTAGAGCTTGAATGGCCATCGTCAGATTCGGAAAATCTCCAGATTTAACTGCGCGGCCTTTTTCGTTGATTTCGGTTAAAGGCCTCACTTTAGAACGGTCGAAGCTAGGCGGCAAAAAAGTAGTTAGAGGGGCCCGTTTGTTGCTAAGTTCGGTTTCGTAATCATCTAGACCCAGGTAATCGAAACCAGAAATGGATTGATCGGTTCTAACACCCTGCAATTGCGTTGCTGATGGAGTGTCTGTTCTATCCAAACCGATCTCATCACGCACATAATCGACTAGACCTTCCTTTTGCGCGTAGGCATATAGTTGATCGGCCGGTAGTTCAACATCAGCAACGCTATAGATGATGTCAACAATCTGCGGCGCTGTATTTTTTAGCCAGTATTTTGTATGGCTAGCAGGATAAGAGGTGCCTAGCTGCGTGAGCGGGCTCTTCATTGTGGCGAAGAAGCTTTTCTCTTTCGCCTTGTAGCTTGCCTGAGCTGCGGTGGCATGGTTGTCTACTAACCAGGTCCAATCTGCCTCAAGCTGAGTTTTCGCCGCCGCACTCAAGCTCAAAAGAGTTGCCGCTCTGCCAATTCTAGTAAGCCCGGCTCCTCGATTCAGGGCGACTGATTGACCCGCTTTAATTTCCCGCAGGGCGACTTTCAAAACATCGACTTCAGCCTTCAAATCAGCGTCAGTCGAGAGCCATTGATTCGCTTTTTCCGTCATCACCTCACCTGCTGTTTTACGCAGGAGATAGGCAGGACCTGTGGTTCTACTCTGTTGGAGCACGTGAGTTAGCTCGTGCGCAATTAGTGTCTGACCCCCAATCGTGCCAGGCTTATATTCACCTTGCCTAAAAAAGATATCTTGACCAGTTGTAAAGGCTCGCGCTTGCAAGGACCGATTGAGCCTATCTGCTTGGGCATCAAGATGGACTCTCACTCCGCCAAAGTCAGCGCCAAATGCCCGCTCCATGGGTTGACAAAGGCTGTCTGGTATTGTTTGTCCACTACCACGAGCCTGGGAAACAGAGCGTTCTAGAGCTGGGCTAAGCGCTGTAGTCTGGGTGCTGGAATGGGGTACTAACGGCTGCATTTGCAGAGGTGTAACAGGTTCTGGCTGCTTCTCGATTGGAGTAGCCTGAGCAGTCTGAGACGGAGCCGAATGCATTCGCTGCACGACCTCCGTGGCGAGCCTATCTGCTTCCTGCTCGTATTGGTCGCTAACTGAACCCAACATCAACTTGGGCTGAAGAGAATTGGTGTGGACGGAAACTGAGCTGAAGTCGTAATGGAACGGTGATTCTCGCTTAGCACTATCAGCTTGTGTCTTCTTAAGCGATTGTGAGCCAAGATCTAGAACAGGGAAAATAGCTGAGTGTTGGTTAAAATTTGAGGCCAGAAATGGCTTTGGCTTTGGCTGCCAAGGGTCAGTGATATGTTGACGGACCATAGAGCGGGTTTGTAGCGGTGAAGAATTTTACCGAGCTAAATTATCGCCAATACGCGGTCATCTGCTGTGGTTAGTCTGGCTCAGGGAAACTGCTTAGAAACAACTCAAATAAGCCATCGCTAAAGAGGGAGCCTAAAGAGAAATTTCGAGAGTTCAGAAGCTACCTTCAAGCAGAGTGCAAAGTTCACTCAGCCTAGATTATTTATGAGTAGAAGACCTCACCTGATCAGGTGAGGTCTTCTGAGCTAAAGTCAGTCTCCTGGCAATAGTTCAGGACAGCTGAACTGCACCACTTCAGCTGAACAATAGCCAATCAGCCTAGTCCCTATCAGGGGTTAGGTCAATTAGCTAGAAAGGACCATAGAGCGTCAGCCCATCATCGGCGGTTACGTACACGTTCCCGTTCGTATCGCAGCCACTGTCTTTGGTCTTCGCGCCGGTGCAGATCTTGCTGCCGTTGCAAGTGCTCCTGAATCTGCCTGTCATTAGTGTCTTGTTGCTGACGAATGCGATTGCCAAGGTTTTGCTGATCGGCGTTCTGCTGCTGTCGGATAGATTCGTAGCGCTGCCGATTTTCAATTTCAATCTGTCTGAGTCTCTGGTCCGAGGGGAACTGCTTGTTAAGCTGAACCGAACTCGCCCTTTCTGCTTGCTCCAACGTCAAAATTGAGGCTCCAGCCACTTGAGGAGTAGCCAAGACTGCCAAACTCAAAAGGGAAAGCAACCAGCCAGCCTGAACTGTATGACGACTCATATTGCTATCTAAGAATTTAAAGGGAACTGCTTCTGGTATAACCAATTTTGAACCACCTTGGCTCAGCAGCCTTCCTGCTATTGGCTTAGGGCACAAAAGCCAGCACTGAAACTGGTGACCCAGAACCATCTTGCAAACGCAGAATGCCTATGACTAAGGTTGTTCCTTTCGCCGGCAACTGGTCAAGCTGGGTCAGGTTCTCCAAGACAATGCCTGACTGGGCCAAGACCTGCTTGTTAGTCGAGAATGCTTCGTCCTGCCCCGAATCAACCCCGTGGGTATCAATCCCGACACCGGCAATGCCGCGTGCTAGCAAGAAGCGAGTGGTGTCACCACTGAAGCCCGGAAAGTGAGAACCACCCTCAGCATCCTGGTTAAAAAAAGCATGAGGGTCCGCCCACTTTGTCTGCCAGCCTGTGTGTAGCAGCACCACGCTACCTGGGGCAAGGCGACCGTATTGTTCTTCCCAGGCCAACACATCAGCCTGCGTCAGAGTATAGTCAGAATCTGTAGTTGTTTTGTTTCGAATATCGATCACAATTGCAGGAACCACCAACGACTCAGCTGAGTAGGCGTCAATGCCCGTTCCTTCGCGGTAGAAGCTATTGGGTGCGTTCATGTGCGTAGCGCTATGTTCCCCAATCGAAAAACGCCGCAGGTAGTAACCCTCTTTTGCCAGCTCAGCAACCGGCTCAAACACAACCGGCGGGTCACCAGGCCACTGAGGAATTTGAGGATGAATCTGATGGCTGAGCTCAATGATGCGTTGATAGCGAATGACCCGCTGCCTTTGATTGCCTACCACAAAAGCGACTCCCCTCGCCCTGGTAGCCACTAGCAAGCTCCCCAGCAGCAACAGGTTCAGACAGACTAATCCCTGCACGAACCAGCTGCTCTCGTTCATTGCCTTCCTCAAACACAAGCTCAATCACAAGTACACTAGTACCCTACTGCGTCGTTCAGCGTTGTCCTCTGTGCTTCCAACTCCTAGCAGCAGCACCCAAGCAACTCAGCTCCACCGCCACATCTGGCAGTGCAAGTCACTTTTAGCTGACATTCACCACCAGTTAGATGCTCTCGATAGTGGGCCGGAAAGCGCCGACATTACTGCCAAGCGGACTGCTTTGCAAACTCGGTCCTCGCAGTTAGAAGGCAGGCTTGCGATCCTCAGAACAGCTTTGGCTGAGGCTCTTAATAAAGCGCAAAGAGCTGCGGCTGAGCCGCCCGTGACGCCTAAGACCGCCGACAGGCTACCGTCGGACTCTCAACGCGCCTCTAATCAGCGTGCCTCTAAAGCGAAGGGCGAGCGAACCGGCAAAGGTGCGGATAGCAAACAGCCGGAAGGTACAGCCCAACCCGAAGCTCAGACCCCTCTGAAAGAGCCGGGTCCACCGGTAAGCGGCAAACTGGAAGTGACGATCAAGATCAACCAGTTCCCCGACGAAATTAAGACCGTAGACAACGGGTGGAAGCAATTTCTGGTCGATGTTGGCGTCAAAGAAGTGCGCATCACAGTCAGGCCCAAAGTCTTCAAAAAAATCGAAGACGCCCAGGCTAACTATCCGCAGTGGGTCGCTGTGATCACTGGCCAGATGGGCTCGCCCATTCCTAAGGGGTTCATTCTAGAGCAGCCCAATATTCAGGTCTTTGAGCGTAAACCCAAGGAAGCTACCTCCGAAGATTCGGAACTGTAGTCCAAGCCATACCCAAGCTATACCTAAGCGATAACTAAGCGATTACTGCGGTCGCAAGCAGAAGGAACTGATGGAACCGAAGTGGCTGGAATGGGCCAAGCAACTCCAGGCAATTGCTCAGAATGGCCTGACCTTCGCTGACAGTCCTTTCGACCTCGAACGCTACACCCAGATCCGCGAGATTGCCAGCGAGATCATGGCAGCACATACTGGGGTCGAACCGACCTATGTTCGTGAGCTGTTTGCTGGCGAGGTTGGCTACGCCACGCCCAAAGTAGACGTGCGCGGGGCCGTATTCCGAGACAACACCATCTTGTTAGTGAAGGAACGGGAAGACGGCTGCTGGACCCTGCCCGGTGGATGGGCGGATGTGGGAGAGTCGCCCGGAAACTCGGTTGTTCGCGAGATCGCTGAGGAGTCTGGATACCATACGCGAGTGCTCAAACTAGCTGCTCTCTATGACCGCAGTCGCCACCCCCATCCGCCACTGGTTCACCACGTCTACAAAGTATTCTTCATCTGTGAACTCCTAAGCGGAACTCCCAGCAGCAGTATCGAGACGGATGGAGCAGAGTTCTTTGCAGAGACAGCGCTGCCAGAGCTTTCCCTTGGCCGAGTGACTCCTGGCCAAATTGCTCGTTTGTTTGAGCATTATCGGCATATGGATTGGCCCACCGATTTTGACTAAGGTTTGGTTAGGCTTTGACGGCTCTGGTTAGGTGGTCAAAACTAACCAGCAAACGTTACGCAACCGGGACGTCTCGGTGTCGCTCTAGGTATCTGCTGCCCCTTCAATCTCGGCTCCCTCAACTCCTGCACCCTCAACTCCTGCGCCCTCAATCCCATGCACTTGTCCCAGAATAACTGGACGGTTCGCTCCGGTTACTTGCGGCAGGTTACCCGGTTCGCCGCGCATGTGGCGGCAGGCAAGCACTGCGAAGGCAATCGCTTCTTTGAAGTCACTGGGCAAGCCAACCGCGTCAGTGGTCAGGATGGGCACTGGAGCCAGCAAGGCCTGCAAACGAGCGCGAAGTGTAGGATTGCGGCTACCGCCCCCGCATAGCAGCACCTCATCCGGCAAGGTGGGTAGGAAAGACTGGTAACTATGGACGATAGAGCGAGCTGTGAATTCAGTGAGTGTTGCCAAGGTATCAGCAGCAGAAAGATCCTGGCATTGCTCAACATAGGCCAGCCCAAATAACTCCCGCCCAGTTGATTTCGGCGGTGGGATGTGAAAATAATCTGCCTCAAGCCAAGCCTGAACCCGTGCTAGATCCGGCGTCCCTTGCGCAGCCCATTGCCCATCGGCATCATAGGTTAGCTTGCCACCGCTCAACTGCTGCACGGCTAGATCGAGGAGCACATTAGCGGGTCCTGTATCCCAGCCGCGCACGTCTGCTGCCGCCGCACCAGCATCCAGCCAAGTCACATTGCCAATGCCCCCCAGGTTTTGCACACAGCGCCGCTTCTGTGGGTGCGTGAGTAATAGCCAGTCCACCAGGGGTACTAGCGGCGCTCCCTGGCCACCGGCAGCAATATCCGCTGCTCGAAAGTTGCTCACTGTTGGTAGGCCAGTCTGACGGGCGATCACTTCACCTCGCCCCAACTGCAAGCTATAGCCTAGGCTCTGCGCTGTTGCGGGGCGGTGATAGACCGTCTGCCCATGTGAGCCAATCAGGTCAGCGGGTCCTAATCTGCGAGCTGCCCGCGCAAATTCAGCAGCGATGGCGTCATCTAGCGCAGCCAGGTCCACTAGCGTCAATGCTGCCCCATCACAGACCTCCAGGATCTGCTGGCGTAGAGCCGGAGGGTAAGCAAAAGTTTCGCCAGCCAGCAGTTTGATCTGCCAGTTCGGCGCCACCTCAACCAGAGCTGCATCAATGCCGTCCACTGAGGTGCCGCTGATTAAGCCAATAACCCGCAGGGATTCTAGAGAGCCAACAGGCATGTAGAAACCAGACGATGAAATAACGGTTGCTTATTCAGACCACACAGCGGGTGCTAAGTCAACAATCAGCCCTCGGCCTGGTTGCTTTCAGCTAGCACTCGGATAGCAACAGAGGCTCTCTGAACCAGTCCAACCCTTACGTCTTAGTCTTTCCCGGGGTAGTCGCTCCTCAATATCACTGTTCAATCTCACTGTAAACCGGACAGTCCTTCAGGAAAGCCCTAAAAATCGCTCGACAAACCGTACTATACTAAGGAGCTTGTTAACCCAGGAGAGGAAGCTGACATCCAATGGAGTTACCTCGCAGGTTTAGGTACGTCCTGCTAGCTCTTGTGGCCATTGCCAGCCGTTACGACCGGGGGGAGCCTCTGTCGTTGAGCCAAATCGCGGTTCAACAGCAAATCCCCAGCCGTTATCTGGAGAGTTTATTAACTCTGCTTTGTACACAAGGGCTGATTCAAAGCCAGAGGGGTGCCAAAGGTGGCTACTGGTTAGCTCGTGAGCCCTGGCGAATTACACTTTTGGATGTTTTAAATTCTCTAGAGGGAGTTGAGAGTAGAGATCAATTGGCTGCTTCAACGCTGGAGAGTGCTGTTGTTTCTGAAATCTGTCAGGAGGCTCAACATGCAGCCCGAAAAGTTTTACAGCGCTATACGCTAAAAGAGCTTTGCGAACAGCGGGATGCTCGCCAGCACGTCGATCCGATGTATTACATTTAGGCTTTTCTCGCTTTCTTTTGATTGATTTTGTTGCTCTAGGCTGAGCGTTTTCAGGTATTGCTTTTAGGCGTTTTTGAGACATTCGTTTAAGTGAGCATTCTGCCAGTATTCAGAATCATTCGGGTCAAGTTGTAGTTCCAATATTCAGGCAGCAGCCCTGATACTAATCAATGGCAATGGCCAGCTTAGCGCTGATGGTAAAACTCTCCGCTCAGAGGTTGCTAGCTAGCTTTGAGCTAACGTTTCTGCCATTCGTGGTAGGTTAGCTGGGGACAAGCTTCTACAGGCTTCTACAGGGAAAGCAGCAGATTTAAGGCGAAAACTGGGAGTGTGTGTGGGACGGGTAGCAGTTTTTCTGGATCGGGATGGGGTACTCAATGAAGAAGCCGGCTACCTGTATCACTTAGAAGACCTGCGGCTGATGCCCGGAGTCGCCCAGGCAGTGCGCAGACTCAACGAACAGGGCTTATTCTGCTGTCTGGTGTCTAATCAATCGGGTCCAGCCAGAGGTTACTACCCGGCCTCCCATGTTGATGCCTTGCATAGCCGGTTGCATCAATTGCTCAAGCAGGAAGCGGGAGCTTGGCTAGACGCCGAATACTATTGCCCCTATCTCAGCCCCCCTGAGGGAGGCGTAGAACCCGACTTTGCTTACTGGTCAACCTGGCGTAAGCCAAATACTGGCATGCTGGTTGCTGCTGCCTGGAACCACGATCTCGACTTGGAACGCAGCTTTATGGTAGGCGACAAGGCGACTGATATTGACCTCGCTCATAATGCAGGGTGTCGCGGCGTTTTAGTGCAGACGGGTTTTGGCGAACAGGTGCTAAGCGGTCACTATCAACATGCCATTGAGCCCGACTTTACAGCCTCGAACTTGAGTGCTGCGGTGGATTGGATTTTGCAGTGCGCGCCTGTCTGAAATGCTTGCCCATCTCATTGGCCACTCAGGACTACAAAAGCTTCAGATCGATCAGGGCATCATTCAGTCGATCACCCCTGCTGAGGGCAGCCCAGACTACCTAGGCTGGCTTTCTCCAGGTGCTGTAGATCTGCAAATCAATGGGGCTTTAGGATTAGCCTTTCCAGACCTGAACCAAGCGAACGCGCACAAACTGGCAGAAATCTGTGAGTTTTTGTGGCAGCAAGGGGTTGACGCCTTTTTGCCAACCCTGGTGACCTGTTCACCCACGCAAACTCACTCCGCCCTAGCTGTGATCTCTCAGTGGCTAGCCGAGCAGAATTTGGTTCAGGCACCCCAGGCAGGCACACCTCAAGAATCCATAGCCAAAAGAGCCCCAAGAGCGCAAATACTAGGCGCTCATCTTGAAGGCCCCTTTCTGAATCCTGCTAAGCGAGGCGCACATCCAGAAGCCTATCTATTGCCGCTAGAGGTCAGCCAGATCCAACAACTGTTGGCCGAATACAGCTCGGCAGTGCGGTTGATGACCCTAGCCCCAGAGCTAGATCCCAGAGGTGAGTCAATTGCCTATTTGCGCAGTCAGGGGATCACCGTTAGCCTCGGGCACTCCCAAGCCGATACCAACCAGGCAGAACAAGCTTTCAACCAGGGTGCAACCATGGTCACCCATGCCTTTAACGCGATGCCAAGCTTGCACCACCGCCAGCCAGGACTTTTAGGCGTCGCCCTAACCACCTCGGGCATCTGGTGTGGCTGCATTGCTGATGGTGTGCATGTTCACCCACGCATGTTGGCTCTGCTTCTGCGAGTCAGTGATGGTCTGTTTCTGGTCAGTGATGCCCTTGCGCCCCTGGGGCTGCCAGATGGTCTTTATCCTTGGGACGAGCGGCAGATTGAAGTCAAAGAGGGCACTTGTTCGCTACCAGATGGCACCTTAGCCGGCACCACCCTGCCTTTGCTCAAAGGGGTGCAAAACCTGGTGCGCTGGCAGCTCTGTGCACCAGAGGCTGCTATTGCCCTAGCGACGCTAGCCCCCCGTCAGGCGATTGGTCTGCCTGGACTTGAATCAGGGCAGCCTGCAACATTTCTTCACTGGCAATTTGAACCTGTAAGCGGTGAGCTTAGTTGGCAACGGCTCGTCTTATAGACCTAGCTAGCGGATCTTACTAGTATCGGCTCAGTTCTCCCATATCCGCAGATTCCACAACTGCGGCTTCGCTTAAGGTTGAGTTAATCAGTGCTTTTATCTAAAATTTTTATTGATGACATAAGCACTCTAGCTTTCGATCTGTCAAATTGCGTAGTTATAGTCGTTACTGTTTAGTGGCTTTTACTGATGGCTAGAAAAATATCCGCTTTGTAGGGGCCGACTTTATCTGACTTTAATAGAACTAGGAGAAATTGAAAAGTTAATGCTTAAAGCTGTATCTATCCTGATGGCTTAAGTCATTGCCGAAAAGTGGGTCAAAGGTTGCTTTTACCGTGCAACTTAACTTCACTTGGTCGGAGATGATTATGTCCCTGTCTATCACTGTTTTTGGTCTAGCCCCCATCCAACTGAGCCTAGATGCACGCGGCAGCGGGCGCTAGCCCTGTCATTCAAGCCTGTGCAGGAGATTCGAGCTGTCCTGAGCAACCGTTTCACTTCCGTATATATCTCTAACCTCCCAAATAAGAGGTTGTATCTATCTTGAGGGGTTGTAAAACGCTAGCTTTTTACTACCCACCAATTGAGTAAAGCATTAGTTAAACAGGGCGCTTTAGCGCTAGCCAACGCCTGCTAGATAGAGTAGCGCTACTCTCTCAACCCATTCCTGACAACTTTCTACGGAAATCGCTAGATCTGCTCGGTGATGAGTGCTTAGTAGGTCTCAACAGCTAGCCTTAATTGCTGACTGCAGTATTAACTGCATTGTTGATTTTCATAAACCGGCAAGAGCTGTTTTGGGAGAACGGGACTTGTTGTCCTGATTCTCCAGCCAGCCTCTGAAAGGTGAACAAAGGGTGCGCTTTCCAGCTCCGCCCCTCCTCAACATGTCCGGAGACACTATTTCATGTGGCCTACCACTGTTCTTTCCCTGCCCGACGCCTGCTCAAAGGGCCACCCGTGCCAGGCTCAGCAGTCTCAGCCTGGTGTTAGTTATCACCTCGTTACCAGTCGCTCCACTTCTACCAACTCCCGAGAGGATGAGCGAGGCAGTGGACGTCGCTTCAATGCTAGCCTTGCGCTAGCTTCCGCCAACATCTCCTGAATCGGAGTTTAATGGGCTCAATTCCTGCAATTTTTCTCTCTGGCGTGTGTATTCTCTAGGTATGAAAGAAGACCGCGACCTGATGCAGCGCCTCAAGCCGTGCGCAATGGACCAGATCCTCATGTATCTGGCCTTCAGTGCCCTAAAAACCGGTGGGCACCGACATGGTGCTTTTCTTGACGCGGCTGCAACAGCGGCTAAGTGTGCAATCTACAGCACTTACATGGAGGAGGAGCAGAACCTGCGCCGAACAGGCCGTCTGCACCACCTAGAACCCAAGCGTGTCAAAGTCATCGTTAAGGAGATTGACCAGGCACTAGCTGAGGGCAAACTCCTGAAGATGTTGGGCTCCCAAGAACCCGAATATCTAATTCAGTTTCCTTACGTCTGGCTAGAGCAGCATCCCTGGCAAGCCGGTGCCCCCCGGATTGTTGGGACGCATCTGACTCCTCGCGAAAAATCAGAAATCGAGCGCGATCTTCCTGATGAGTTGCCCCCAGCTCGTCTAATCAACTCGATTCAGCTGATGGAACTCATCGAGTTCCTACACAGCCGGTCCCAAGAAGCTCTGCCACTGCCCAAGCGCGAGCCTCTCAGTGAACCCCTACTCGATCACATTCGGGACCGCTTGATCTATTCGCGGACAGTTGAGCGCATCGATATTTCACGGGGTCTACCCCTGTACGTGCTACTCAAGACCTCTTACTCGCCAGAGAGCCGGGAGGAGCGTGTCTTCAGCATGATTGAGGACACAGCCAGCTATTTCCGTCTCCTCAATGCCTGGGTGGATCGTGCACCTCACACCTTCCGGGCCTTAGAAACCCTAGATGTACCAGCTGATCAAGTCGAGGAAGCCCTCAACGAATTAGATAAGCTGCTGCGAGCCTGGGCAGATAAGTACCACTGCGAAGGTAGCCCAACCCTGCTTCTGCAATTGGCTGCTGGTCTTAAATAGTCAGTCAGGTCAGTTGCTTGAGCAAGCTCCTTGCTTCGGTGCACCTATCACTGAGCTGAATAACCAGTCAGACCCTGAGAGCCTGAGCTGGTCGCAGACTGCCCTGCGTTGCCCTGCCAGGATTGTCACTATTGGGGTGCTGTTGGTCTTTCTCACTGAATTTTCTCACATCAGTTACCCGAGCTGAGCAATGAGTTGATCAGTCACTTGGTCAACTCATTGCTCAGCTTTATTCTTATGACTGGTTCGCAAAACGGATTGGCTGAGCCAGTTGTAAAGACCGAAAAGCAGGATGCCAGGGGTTGAGGGCCAGGTCTTCAAGACAGGGTCTTCTGATAATATGAACTCTGTCTTCGGGCGTTTAGGAACGGGACAGATGCTGTGCGGATTGCGATAGATGCAATGGGTGGCGACTACGCCCCCGACGAGGTCGTCACAGGTGCCGTTAGGGCACGGGAAGAGCTGGGCGTTGATATTGCTCTAGTGGGTGACCCAGATCGCATTGCCGCTTGTCTTGCTCAACATTCGACTCAGCGTGGGATCGATGTGGTTGCCGCCGAGGGCCAAGTGGACATGCATGAGGAGCCCCTGAGCGCCCTGCGACGCAAACCCAAGGCTTCGATTAACCTGGCGATGAACCTGGTAAAACAGGGCGAGGCGGATGCAGTTGTATCAGCAGGCCATACAGGAGCGGCAATGGCGGCTGCGCTGCTGCGGTTAGGCCGTCTGTCTGGCATCGAGCGGCCTGCGATTGGCGCTTTGTTGCCTACTGTGGTAGCCAGCCGTCCAGTTCTAGTGCTGGATGTTGGCGCTAACGTCGATTGTCGTCCCCGCTTTCTAGAGCAGTTCGCTCTGATGGGAGCAGTCTATAGCCAGTACGTTCTGGGTGTAGAGACACCGCGTGTGGGCCTACTAAATATTGGAGAGGAAGCCTGCAAAGGTAACGATCTGGCAATTCAGACCCACCAGCTGCTTCAGGCCAATCCGCAAATTCCCTTTGCAGGTAATGCTGAGGGCCGGGATGTGCTCTCGGGCCAATTTGATGTCGTCGTTTGTGATGGCTTCATGGGCAACGTGCTGCTCAAGTTTGCCGAGGGTGTGGGCCAAGTAGCGCTTCAGATGATGAAGGACGAACTGCCAGTTGGACTACATGGCAAAGTCGGAGTCAGCCTACTCAAGCCCAACCTACGCCGAATCAAGCAGCGCATGGACCACTCCGAGTATGGGGGTGGGTTACTGCTAGGGGTTGCAGGCGTGTGTATAATTAGCCACGGCAGCTCCCAAGCTCCTGGTATCTTCAACGCGGTTCGCCTGGCTCGTGAGGCAGTGGACAACCGAGTATTAGACCAGGTCCGCAGTCAACTGGCGGGACAGGCTCAAGTGGAGCGGGATCGGCGAACAGACGCAGCACCAACTGGGGTGGATACGCCTTGAGCAATGGATCTTTGGCTGGGGTCGCTCTAATAGGTACAGGCGCAGCAGCACCAGAACTGGCTGTTACTAATGACGATCTGGCTCAGGTGATGGAGACATCTGACGAGTGGATCGCGAGTCGAACCGGTATTCGTCAGCGTCGGTTACTAGCTCCAGGCGAGAGCTTAACGACCTTGGCTGTTCAGGCGGGGACCCAGGCTTTAGAAGCAGCAGGGCTAGCAGCTAGCGATCTGGACCTGATTGTGCTGGCGACCTCAACTGCCGATGATCGCTTTGGCACTGCCAGTCGAGTGCAACATGCCTTGGGCGCAACCCGCGCGGTTGCCTTTGACCTGACGGCGGCCTGCTCTGGCTTTATCTTTGGTCTAGTTACAGCCGCACAGTTCATTCGCACGGGCACCTATCGAACCGTTTTGCTGATTGGCGCTGACGGCCTCTCGCACTGGGTCGATTGGTCGGACCGTCGGACCTGTGTGTTGTTCGGTGATGGCGCGGGGGCTGTTGTTCTGCAAGCCAACTCTGAGGATCGCTTGCTGGGATTCGAGTTGCGCAGTGATGGCAGTGGACACCACCACCTGAATATGGCCTGCCAAGCGGAGCCTCAAGCCCTCACGCCAGACCTTAGTATCGGTCGCGGCAATGTGACCCCGATCACGATGAACGGTCAAGAGGTCTACCGCTTTGCAGTGAAAGCGGTGCCCGAGGTAGTAGAGAAGTCACTCTACCGATCTGGCCTCGCTTCAGCAGAGCTAGATTGGCTGCTGCTCCATCAGGCAAACCAGCGAATTCTTGATGCCGTGGCCCATCGCTTGGCTATCCCCTCGGCCAAGGTGGTCAGCAATCTGGAGCGTTACGGCAATACCTCTGCTGCCTCCATTCCCCTTGCCCTCGACGAATGGGTGCGGGCTGGCCGCATTCAGCCTGGGCATTTGATTGCCGCCTCTGGGTTTGGCGCCGGTCTCACTTGGGGTGCTGTCGTCTTCCGCTGGGGCATTTGACCTCCCCAAGAAAGCAGACCACTAGCAAGCTACTCGCTAAACCAAACCTCAAAGTCCAACAAGCTACCAAGCCCAACGACTAAACCCAATTGGAAGCTCTCTACTCAATCAGAGCTTCCCTCAATCAGCAGAAAAAAAGCAGAACCAGAGCAATGACCAAAACAGCGTGGGTGTTTCCCGGGCAGGGATCGCAGAGCGTCGGCATGGGCAGCGATTTGTTAGACCAGGCCGGGGTAGCAGAGAAGTTAAAGCAGGCGGAGAACATTCTGGGCTGGTCAGTCCCTGAGATTTGCCAGGGACCAGAAGAGCAGTTGTCCCGTACCCTCTACACTCAGCCCTGCCTGTTTGCGATCTCAGCAATTCTGGCAGATTTGCTCCAGGCCCAAGGCCAGCAGCCTGACTTGGTCGCTGGACACAGCCTGGGCGAATACAACGCCCTCTACACGGCGGGTGTGTTCGACTTTGCCACAGGTTTACGCTTGGTTAAGCGTCGAGCTGAGCTAATGGATGCTGCTCAATCGGGCACCATGGCGGCGCTGATCGGCTTTGACCGCAGCAAGCTAGAAGCGTTGGTTGAGTCCACCGAGGGTGTGGTGATCGCCAACGACAACAGCGATGCTCAGGTGGTTATTTCCGGCACGCCAGAGGCCGTGACTAGTCTCAGTGAGCAGTTGAAGGCCAAGCGTTCTGTACCCCTTAGTGTCAGTGGTGCCTTTCACTCGCCGTTGATGGCAGAGGCAGCACAAACCTTCCGCCAAGTGCTGGCAGATGTAGCCTTTCAAGACGCCCGGTTACCCGTGCTCTCGAACGTTGATCCACAACCGGCACAAGCAAGCGCTGTACTCAAGGAGCGCCTGGGCCAGCAGATGACCTCGCCTGTGCGTTGGCGGGAAATCACCCTGGCTCTGCCTGCCCTAGAAGTTTCCCAACTGGTTGAAGTAGGGCCCGGACGGGTGCTGACCGGTCTGGCGAAGCGTACCCTGCCCGGCGTCACCTTGGTGAATGTAGGGGCAGCGGCAGATGTGGCGGTGCTGGCTTGATGGGGTTCAGTTCTGGCTCAAGCTTCATTCCTTCGAGCCTCAGGTTGAGCGCGCTGGTATTGTGCAGATATGAGAGAATGAAGCGCTATCTCTGCGTGGCCTAGAGGCCCTGTGAAACGCTAGTGAAAGTCCTGTTGATTGGTAATGGCGGGCGGGAACACGCGCTAGCCTGGAAATTGCTGCAATCGCCTCAAGTTACTCAGGTGTTTTGTGTGCCTGGCAACGGCGGCACGGCGTCATCGGCGCGCTGCCAGAACCTCTCCTTAAACCTGAATGACTTTGAGGGCATGCTGCGCATTGCTCAAGTGCAAGGGGTCGGCCTCACAGTTGTAGGGCCTGAACTTCCCTTGGCAACTGGCATTGTTGATCTGTTTCAGTCTCAAGGGTCGCCGATCTTCGGTCCAACCCGTGCAGGTGCTCAGCTAGAAGCAAGCAAGTCTTGGGCCAAAGCGCTGATGCAAGAGGCCGGAGTGCCAACGGCTCGGGCAGCGACCTTTACGGATGCGGCCGCTGCTCAGGCTTACATCCAAGAGCAGGGATCGCCAATTGTGGTCAAGGCCGACGGGCTAGCGTCAGGGAAGGGGGTGACGGTGGCGGCAACCATCGAAGAAGCCCATGCTGCTGTCGAAGCAGCTTTTGCCGGTCAGTTTGGCGCCGCTGGACAAACGGTCGTCATTGAAGAATGCCTGAGTGGAGAAGAAGTGTCGGTGCTAGCCCTAACTGATGGGCGCACAGTCAAGCCGCTCTTGCCTGCACAAGACTATAAGCGCCTTGGTGAGCAGGATACTGGCCCGAATACAGGCGGCATGGGAGCCTATGCTCCTGCACCGATCCTGACCGATAGCTTGATGGAGCGGGTGCAAACTACCATCCTCGAACCGACGTTGGCAGCCCTTCAGAAACGAGGCATCGACTACCGAGGCGTACTTTATGCGGGGCTGATGATCACACCAACCGGTGACCCCTATGTGATCGAGTTCAATTGTCGCTTTGGCGACCCTGAAACCCAGGCCATTCTGCCCCTACTGGAAACGCCATTACACGAGCTATTACTGGCTTGCGTGGAGCAGCGGCTAGATCAGGTGGATCTGAAATGGCACCCTGGTGCAGCGGTGTGCGTTGTTCTGGCTGCTGATGGCTATCCAGATAAGTTCGAACGCGGTCAGCTGGTTAGTGGGATTGCCAAGGCAGAGGAAGCAGGGGCAGTGGTCTTTCATGCCGGGACAAAGCTGCAACGTGGGCAACTGCTCAATGATGGAGGCCGAGTCCTAGGCGTCACCACAACTGGAGCCAATCTTGAAGCGGCGATTGGCCAAGCTTATGCAGCGATTGAGCACATCCAGTTCAACGGGCTGTACTATCGGCGGGATATTGGTGCACGCGCTGTCAAGCAATACGGAGATACACCAGCGTGGCGATAATCGCCGCGTCTAAGGAGCGGGTGCCCTGGCAAGTGCGAGGTCACACGTTCAACTGGGGCAGTCGTACCTATGTCATGGGTGTCCTCAACGTGACACCAGACAGCTTCAGCGATGGTGGTCAGTTCAATCTGCCTGCGACAGCGGTGGCTCAAGCTCGGGCTTTGGCCGTAGCAGGGGTAGATATCCTCGACGTTGGCGGTGAGTCCACCCGTCCAGGGGCGCTTGAGGTCAGTGAGGCGGAGGAGCTTGAGCGGGTGATTCCGGTGATTCGGGCCCTGCGTACGCACCTCGACCTGCCGATCTCGGTGGACACTACCAAGGCTGCTGTGGCTCAGGCTGCACTGGAAGCTGGGGCTGACCTGATTAATGACATCTCGGCTGGACGGTTCGAGCCCGAGATTCTGAAGGTTGCTGCGCGTTTTGAAGCCCCTGTTCTGTTGATGCACATGCTGGGCCGCCCACGCACTATGCAGCAACAGCCCAGCTATACCAATCTCATTGGCGAGATCTATAGCTTTTTGGAGGAGCGGCTGGCGGCGGCTGTCGCGGCGGGTATTCCCCGCTCTCAGGTTGCGGTGGATCCAGGTATTGGCTTTGGCAAAACGCTGGAGCACAATTTGGAGATTCTGCGCCGACTGACTGAGTTCCGCCCGTTAGGGGTGCCCTTACTAATTGGCACTTCGCGCAAGAGTTTTATTGGCAAAATTCTCAATCAGCCCAACCCTCAAGAGCGCATCTGGGGGAATGCCGCCACGGTCACCAGCGCCATCATGGGAGGTGCCGATATTGTGCGCGTTCATGATGGCGAGGCAATGGTACAGGTGTGCCGTATGAGCGACGCCATCTGGAGGTTTTAGTGGCCCGTGCTGGCTATACACTGCCAGTCTTCGCCTGTGCCGCAACCAAAGCTGCTCTGCTTCACCTACAAGGAGCTACCACCGACCGGGTAGCACTCAACTTGATCGAGCCTGAGACCACGGTCGAAGTCGAGATTGAGCAGGTCGCTAGGTTAAGTCCAGATTCAGCTCTAGCGGTCACTCGCAGCGATCCAGGAGACAATCTAGACCTCACGCGCAACACGCCGATCTGGGCGCAGGTCCAACGGCAAGTGCAGGGGGAAGCGCCACGCCTCCAGCTAGAAGGAGGGGAGGGCTTAGGGATCCAGGCTGATGGTAGCCCTGCGATTTACGCTTACGCCCGCAAACTTTTCGCGACCAACATAGAACCCCTGCTAGCCCAGCAGGGCCGCTCTGCCCGAGTGCAAATTATCTTGCCCGAAGGGCGTAAGCTGGCGCAACGGACCTCAAACGCAGCCTTCGGTGTGGTTGAGGGGCTATCTCTGTTAGGAACGACAGGCATTTCTCAACCGTTAAGCGCTCCCGAGCAGTTAGCAGACTTTCAGGCAGCGTTGGCAGGCCATGCCAGACAGGACGCACTAGTCTTCTGCATTGGTGAGAACGGCTTGGATCTGGCGAGCCAATTGGGAATTAATCCAGAGCTAACCCTCAAAACAGCCAATTGGTTAGGGGCAATGTTGGTTGCAGCCGCCCAAGCTGAAATCAAATCTCTGTTGTTGCTAGGGTATCACGGCAAGCTGATTAAGTTAGCGGCCGGCATCTTCCATACGCACCACAGTCTGGCTGATGCCAGGGCAGAAATTTTGACTGCTTACTGTGCCCTAGCCGGGTTACCGCCCACAGTTGTAGAGCAAGTGTTCAGGAGTGAAACGACTGATGCTGCCCTACTCTATCTACTCGAAGCCGTAGGACCGGAGCCAGTGCAGCAGATTTACGCGGCGCTGGCTGAGCAGGTCGATCAGCGAGCCGAAGCCTACATTCGTAAGCAGTCTGGACGCGCTCTCACGGTTGGCTCTCTGTTGTTTGACCGTCGCCGTCAGATCATCGTGTGCAGCGGTGCTGGCCAACAATTGCTGACCAAGTTGTTACCAAAAACTTCTAAATTTAGCACTCTCTTCTAAGCACTAAAGCAGCGGAGTAATTTATTAGTGATTAGAGTATTAAAGTGTTTAGCTTAGCTTCAATTTGATGTAAGACCTTTAATATCTGATTGCTTAAGCAGAAGTCTATCAACATCTTTATCTTTGCTGCTGCTCGTGGTTACTCAGTCGCGTCTACTAGCCATTTGTCTAGGTCCGACTCTAGCAATTCAACCGATACCGTCAAAGCCTGAGTAGCGGCACGATTGAAGCAGCAAGGATGGAGATCCAGAATGACCCTATCGGCCTCTGAGGGAACTAGTCTTTTACAGACCCTTTCCAGTCACTTAGCTAATGCTGTTGAGCAAGCCGGTCGCAGCGTCTTGATTGTCAATGGCCGCCAACGCATGTCCTCAAGTGGCATTCACTGGCGTCCGGGTTTAGTCATTACTGCTGACCACACGCTCAAGCGTGACGACGAAATTACCGTTACGCTACCCGACCAGCGCACCGTGCCTGTCACTCTGGTGGGCCGCGATGCCTCAACCGACTTAGCCTTATTGAAGTTTGACTCGGCAGATTCGCCAACTGCTGAACTCGGCGATGCGGCTCAGCTGCAAGTGGGCCAAATGGTTCTGGCTCTGGGGCGATCCGCAGACAGTGGCCTGAGTGCCAGTTGGGGAGTCGTTAGTTCGCTCGGCGGTGCTTGGCGAACTTGGGGTGGTGGCCAAATCGATCAGTTCGTGCGTCCAGATTTGGCGTTCTATCCTGGTTTTTCTGGCGGCCCCCTGGTTAATGCCCAAGGCCAAGTCGTTGGGCTCAACACTTTGGGGCTGGCCCGTAGATTAGGTTTAACCATTCCCTTAGCCACGATTGAGCGAGTTGTTGACCAACTGCTCAAAACCGGACACATTGCTCGTGGCTATCTGGGGGTGGGTATGCAGCCTGTGCGCTTGCCCAATAGCTTACAAAGTGAGCTGAAGCTCTCGGGCAGTGGCGGCGTGATTGTGGTGTCAGTTGAAGCAGGCAGCCCGGCTGAGCAAGCTGGGCTATTACTAGGCGACATTCTGATCACGCTAGATGGCAGCCGACTCAGCGATACCGGCGAAGTCATCGCGCTCCTGGGCCCCGATCAAGTGGGCAAAACCGTTAGTGTGCGCCTCATTCGAGGCGGTGCACCCCTAGACCTGGTAATCACGATCGGTGAGCGACAACGGAAGTAACCATGACTCATACACAACTGGAACTTACAACCGTTCAGGCTCACCTAACCCAAGCATTGGGCCTAGCAGCTGAGCAATTGCGTCGAGTCACAGTACGAGTGGGGAACGAAGGCAGTGGTGGCTCTGGGATCATCTGGCGAAGCGATGGCTTAGTCATCACCAATGCCCATGTCATTCGGGGTGTTCAAACCACGGTTCAACTTTGGGATGGGCGAAGCTTTACCGCTAAAGTCACCGCCCAAGATTCTCACTTAGACCTTGCAGCCCTGCAAATCGCAGCGGCAGATTTACCAGTGGCAACAATTGGCCAGGTAGACGCACTCCGAGTCGGCGATTTGGTGCTGGCTGTGGGCAATCCCTTGGGTCTGAAGGGTGCCATCGCCTTAGGAGTGGTCCAAGCCAAACCTGACCTAAGCCGATCTGCCTGGGTTCAAGCAGATATCCGTCTGGCCCCTGGCAACTCTGGTGGCCCCTTGGCCAATGCCCAAGGGGCAGTCATCGGTGTAAACACAATGATTGCTGACGGCCTAGCTCTAGCTGTCCCTAGCACCGTAGTAGAGCAGTTCTTAAGTGAATTACGCAGTGGAAATCGGCTGACCTTGGGCATCCAGGCACTGCCTGTGCAGGTAAGTTCGGGCCGCAAAGCCAGTTGGGGATTGTTGATCTTAGCGATTAGTCCTGGTAGTGCTACCGCTGCCGCAGATCTGCTAATTGGGGATGTACTGCTCGGTGTGGAGGGGCGGCGCTTCAGCAGCCCTAACGATCTAGTCAAGATCTTGCGGTCAACGAGCTTAGATACATCTCTACGAGTTGAACTGGCTCGCGCTGGTCAAACCCGAACCCATACCATTCATCCAGCTCATTCGGTAAGTCATGTGGCCACGGAGGCAGCGGTGTGACCCGCGTTCTGGTTGCGGCTGATTCGGTGGTGGTGAGAGCAGGGTTGGCAGCTGTGCTGAGCATGAGTTCGACCTCTACACCAGTCACGGTTGTAGACAGTGCCACTGGTGCAACCACTCTGGCCCAAACCATTGCTAACCTTCAGCCTGATGTTGTGGTGTGGGAGCTAGAGGCTCCGGATGATCAAGCCTTGTCTGCTCTAAGCAACCTGGATCTATCTGCTAGCGGTGCTCTGGCCATCGTCATCCTGGTTGAAGACCCTTCCGGTGCTTGGACTGCCGAGGCTATCCGTTCAGGGGTCAGGGCCGTGTTAGCGCCTGAGACTACGGCTAATGAACTGGTGGCAGCGGTTGAAGCGGCAGCAGCAGGACTTGTAGTCCTGCAAGCGGACTTGGCTGAGCTGTGGCTCAACGACCTGCCGCCCAGCCCACGTCCTAACCCAGTTCTCCTGCAGGCCTTAACGCCTCGCGAGATCGAGGTGCTGCAAATGCTAGCCGAAGGTTTGGGCAACAAAACCATTGCACGGCGTATGAGCATCTCAGAACACACAGTCAAATTCCATGTCAGTTCCATCTTCAACAAGCTCAATGCCTCCAGTCGAACTGAGGCAGTTACCCTCGGCGCTCGCCAGGGCTTAATTCTGCTATGACTTCTGAGTTCCAGGCTTAAACATCAAAGGTTAAATACCAAAGTTAGTGCCATTGGGACTCAACGCTAGCCTCAGCTCAGCCATCGGTTTAGCAGATCTAACAGACGCTGTGGCAGCGTAGGAGCTTCGATTTTGCCTGTACACTGCCATTTCTCGACTAAGCGATGGCCCAAAGGAGTCAGACGAAAGGCATCGGTAATTCCTTGCCCGTCTACTTCCCGGCGCAATACCCCTACGCGAATCAACCAGCTCAAATCATCCTCAGCCGCTAGTTCTGCCAGTGGGGTTTTGGTGTAGCGCTTTCTCACTCCCTGTTCGCCAACCACAGCTTTTAGGGGAACGCCTTGCTGACGCATGGCTTCAAAGAGGTCCAACCGAAAAGGTAGACATCGGGCCGCTCGCTCGGCCCGCTCAATCGTTCGAAAAGTGTACTGCATAGGCTCTAAGGCCAAGAGTGTAACTTTTTGTTGCTAGTTCTAGCCTACTGCCTTCAGAGACAGTCTGCTCGGTTCACCGGTTCAATTTGGCCAGTTCAGCCCAGCTTAGGCCAGCCAACCTCAGGCCATCTAAGCCTCAATCCAGACAGAAATTGAGGATAGCTTGCAGGCGCATGTGTGCATACTGAGGCAGATTGGCCCGGACAATCAGTGACAATCAGTACCCAGCATCTGCTTCTTTGCGCAAAAAACCCGCTATGGCATCGCTCGCTCTGGATCCCAAGGCCCCTCAAGGCCAAAGCCGCTTGCAACAGATCCTGACTGCCAGTCTGATGAACTCTCTAGATCTGGTGCAGCCCCGCAGTCTAGTCGTGAAGCAGCGCCAAGAACAGTTGCAAATTAAACTGTCCCTCACTGACCCGTCCATACCGGAGAAACAAGCCCGGCTGCAAAGCTTAGCCCTCACGCTCGAACAACAGCTGCATCGACTAAATTTGCTGGGAGTGTCCCAGGTCTGCCTTCAGTTTCTGCGCAATGGCGAGCTTGCTTGGGAGCATTCCTTTGGCTACAAGCTGCAAAATACTGCCGCGCCTAACATCGCTACAACCAAGGCCGCCCCTGCGCAATCTTCCCGTCAACCAGCTAGCACCCCTTCTAAAGGCAAGTTTCGACTTTGGCTCGAAAAGCAAGGTCGTATTCAGAAGGCGCGTCATCTAGCCAATCCAGTTGCGGCGGGTTTGGAAGATGCCGCTGTGCTTCTAGGCTTAGTGCTAGCTGTGTTGCTACTTCAGCAGGCTGGCACTCTGCTGCGCGATCCGCTGAAGAATTATCGGATTCAAGGCAGTAGTGATTTTATTGAAGGCGTCCGGCCAGAATCTGCTGGTGTTTCTGTACGCAATTATTTGGCAATTCAACGAGGCATGCGTTACGGGCGGGTCAAGCAAATACTAGGGGGCGAGGGCCTAGTGGTCAGTACAGCTTCACCCAATGCTCAAGGTTTGCAGCAAATGACCCTACTATGGCAAACGCCTCAGTCCGCGTCAGCCACGAAGCAAGGAGTGTCTGTAAGCGTCACGTTCTTGGGCTCTGAGGTGATTGACAAGTCCATGCAGCAGTTCAACCCTTGAATTGAGACCAAGTGGGTAGACAGCAGTCAGGTCGGGAGCTGCTCCAGCTAAGCCCAACCTGAGCTTTGTCCAGATATTGCTCGGGAACTTCTTGCTCTTGGGAACGTCTACTGAATTCAGTACGAAATTTGGGCCAGGCTGAATCTTGCATCTCAAGGTAGAGCCTCCACCGCAAAGAGGATGCCGATCCCAAGGTTTGTGCCGTAGCCGGTCAGTAGCCCAAAATTGTATTATTAGTAACCAGAATGAAGTCTTTATTCCTTCTTTTCTGCTTAAGGCCCTAGTTTAGGGGCTGATGCTCGAAGACCTAAAATATCTAGCTTTCAGTGTTATCACTGAACTGCTTCGGACCTAGGCAAATTTCTAATACTTTTATAGCTTACTAGACTTATGGAATAGCTCTTATGAGTTACACCATAAGTCGTTTCAGGGACAGAAAGAACTGTTCCTTAAGATACTCCCCAGCTAGTCAAAGTTCGGGATTAAATGAGCCTGTTATCAAAACGCTTTTAATGGAGTGCTCAACGGACTTTGACTAATTGCAGAAGGCATGCTAGCCTTCAAACAATTGTTCGGTTTCCCTCGATTCACCAGTCAAACCCTGATTAGTTGGCTGGAACCACCATAGTGAAAACGAGTGAAGCGGAATTGAACCCTATTTTTGTGATCGCCTACTTGCTTTCAATAGGTTAGGTTTTCACGATTAGCTTGTGTTTCAGGTTGATGGTCTTTGTTGAGCTAGTCGCATGACTTAATCACATATTGAGGTGCATAGAAGAGATGAGTTCCATAATTCACTCAGGTCAGATTGCTGAGCAAGAAGTGTGTGCTCTGGTAGAGAGTGCAGTTACAGATGGTGCACAAATCTATCTATTCGCAGATTCTCACTGCCCCTTGTTAGGTGCGTCTTGTTTTAACTGGGAGGGCTTACCCACCGGGCCTGCAGCAGGTGGCCAGGTAACCGTCACCATAGACGTGATGGAATTGCTATCGCAGTACTCGTTAACGGGAGTGCTTTGCATTGGGGTGCAACGACAAGAGCAACCGATGGGAGCGCCAGTGGTTGCTGTTCGACATAAGTCTGACCCTAACTTGTTGCTGCTCCTAGTTGACGATGGTTTACCCAAGCAATATATCCCCCGTGATGAGCTGTTTGATGGCTTTGAACGGTTATGGGAAAATTTGCGCTCCTATCTAATTAAGGTGGGGCTGATCCGAGCCCAATTGGCATCGGAGCGGTTGGCTGGCGTGTTCACCCTAATTGGAAATTATGTCGGTGGCGCGTACATGGTCTACCGGGCTCATGCAGAGCAGCTGGTGCCAACTGTACAGATCACCCACTCTCTAGGCTATTTCAAGGGCAAAACAGGCAAGGAACTCTCATCAGAAACCTATCAGCGTCGGCTTTCAATTGAGAAAGCTGGTCTGAATGCTGCTGACGTAGTCATCTGCTTGAGCCCAATGGAGCGCGAAGTTGTCAAGCGAGTTTACGGGCGTTCGCAGCCTTCGGCTCACACTCGCTGCGTGATCTGGGGTGTGCATCCTCAAAGTTTCTGCCGTCGCGATCGCACTCGTTCCCGGCAGAAGTTAGTGCAAGCGTTTCCAAAGCTGGCTCCTGCTTTTGGGGCCGACTTGGAACACTATGTCGTCTTCAGCTGGGGCAGAATTAACGATCCCCGCAAAGGTCTGCGCCACCTGCCAGAAGCGTTAGCAGACCTGCCCGAAAACGCTCACCTTGTGGTTGGTGGGCTGTACACCGAGGAAGATGGCGTAACTCTACGTCCTCACATCGCCGAAGTTTGGGCTCGGATCGAAGAGTTAGGGCTACAGGATCGCGTTCATTTCCTGGGCTTCCTCAACCCGGTTGAGCTGATGTACTGCATCAACGCAGCCAACATTGTTGTGATTCCTAGTGACCGAGAGCCTCAAGGACTGGTGGTCAACGAAGCTCGCTCCTGTGGAGCGTTAGTCTTGCGGACCAAGGTTGAAGGTTTGCAATATCTCGGCACTGCGCCGTTCACTTGCCTGGAGTTCGAACCTGGCGATGTTGAGACCATGCGGGACAAAATCCTTTGGGCTATTGAGAACCCGGACTTGGCCGCAGAAGTCGCTGATGCCGGTCGTACGGAAGTCCGCAACCGCTTCCTGTGGCACAAAGTGATCGACGATCTGGAACTGTACTTCGCTGAAGCCCGTACGGTCTGGTCTCGCTCACGCTCGGCTCTGGTTTCAGAGCGGGAGCGTTATGCTACTGCCTCAGTCGAGAAAACTGACAGGGTAGACCTGGTAGAGAGAGTATCCGAAGTTAGCCTACAAGTGCGTTAACCTAGCCCTGGTTAAGCTTCTAGTTGAGCTCTAGTTAAGTCCTAGTTGAGTTTTATCTGAACTAGGACTTAACGATTTGGAGCGGAATGAGCAGTGGTTTAGTGAAGGGACCCGAACCCTCAGATGGGCCTTCTCTAACCGCCGCTTACCGGTGGAATTAATACCAGCTCGTCACCATCTTGGAGGACTGTTTCTGGCTCAACAAACTGAAGATTCACGCCAAAACGGGTTAACTGACGCCACTGGGCAAGCTCCGGATACTGGGCAATTAGCTGGTCGCAAACTGCCGCTACCGAGGTTCCTTCCTGCAATTCCAGCAGCTGCTCCGGTTTGCCCAGTGCTTCTTGATAGGCAGCAAACAGCTTCAAAGTAACTTTCACAGCTTTAGCTGACGCTCCATGCGCTTGAAATCTTGCTCGATCTCTCCCCAGAGCTTGCGATTGTGGGGATCTGTTCGGAGAGCTTTTTTGAGATAGGCACGAGCTTGCCCGTACTGCTTACGATCCAGCAGACTTCTCGCCCAACGGTGATAGGCCAGCGCTTGCCACTGGTAAATATCAGAATCGTTAGGAAAACGCTCCGCTAAGCCCTCTGCTAAGCCAATTGCCTGCAACCACTTGTTTTGCTTCATCAAGCTATAGAGCTGGTTGAGCATGCGTAGCTTAAGGCGGCTATCCTCAGGCGAAAGAGTGGCTGGAGGCGCTGAAGAGGGTTTGCTATCTTGAGGAGCCTGCTCCTGAAAGTGGACGTGACTAGTGGGTGGCGCAGTCGTGGAGGGAGTTGGAGGTTGCGGACTAGGATCTGGAGAACTAGAAGTTGGGGAATAAGAAGCTGACGTGACGACTGGAGGCAGAGGCTTGAGTACAGTCAGCAAGGTTCGGTAGGCTAGAGCCACCCGTTTGAAGTGGGCCTCAGCACCTGGGTCGCCCGGATTGACGTCAGGGTGATAGCGTCGCGCTAACTGCCGATAGGCTAGCTTGATCTCCTGCTCTGTAGCTGTCGGGGCCACTTCCAGAATCTGGTAGAACTCGCTGAGGTCAAAGGACGGGTCCATAGCTCAAGGTCACGCTCTCTAAACGCAGCAAAAAAGTAGGCAGTAATCCTGCGGATCACTGCCTACCACCGTAAACCCATTAGGGGCACTACTGGGGTCGCTCCTCAATGACCCGGTCTACCAGACCGTATTCCTTCGCTTCCTCGGCCGACATGAAGTAGTCGCGGTCCATGTCGCGCTCGATTTTCTCGAGGGGTTTATTGGTCTTGTCAGCGTAGATTTGGTTGAGCTGGTGACGAATGCGAATGATTTCCCGAGCCTCGATCTCAATATCAGTGGCCTGGCCACGAGTGCCACCGGAAGGCTGGTGAATCATGATGCGAGAGTGGGGCAGGGCTAGGCGTTTGCCCTTGGTCCCAGCAGCCAACAGGAATGAGCCCATCGAGGCAGCTAAGCCCACACAGATGGTGGTCACATCTGACTTAATCAGTTGCATGGTGTCATAAATTGCCATGCCTGCCGTGACAGAACCACCTGGGCTGTTGATGTAAAGCGAGATATCCTTGCCTGGATCTTCAGAATCCAGATAAAGCATCACCGCAACCACCTGATTAGCAATTTCATCGTCGATTTCCTGCCCTAAGAAGATGATGCGTTCCCGGTAGAGCCGGTTGTAAATGTCAATCCACTGCGTAAACTGGTCCCCTGGCATTTTGTACGGGACCTTCGGTACTCCAATCGGCATGGCTGCTCCTCAGGGGTGGCTCTTAAACTCAAATAGCAGTGGCAGGTAAAGCAACGGGCAGATCCTTGCGGCTCGATAGCACCCGATCCACCAATCCATATTCCTTGGCTTCTTCGGCGTTCATATAAAAGAGCCGGTCGATATCGCGAGTGATCTTGTCCGGCGACTGCCCCGTGGTGTTCGCCAGAATCTCAACCATGGCTATTTTGTTCTCCAGAACCTCTTTTGCTCGGATCTGGATATCCGTGGCTTGACCTTGGGCATAGCTGCGCGGTTGGTGCAGAACAATGCTGGCGTTGGGCAGGCTAGCGCGATGCCCCTTAGTACCGCAAGACAGCAACATTGCTGACATGCCCATCGCCGTACCTATACAGATGGTGTTGATCTGAGGCTTGATATAGCGCATGGTGTCCGCAATTGCGAACGCCTCTGTTTCAAAACCAACCAGGCGGCCATCGTAATACGACATGCCCGTGGAATTGATGTAGATGTTGATCGGGGCCTCAGGATCGTCGTATTGCAGATAAAGCAGTTGAGCGATGATTAGCCGAGTAACATCGGGGAACAGGGGCATCCCCAGGTAAACAATGCGCTCCTTCAGCAGGAGTGAGGGTAGGTCCGGTGGGGGACTCCGGTAACCGCCCTCGGAGTAGGCAGAGTAAGCTGATCGAATGCCGCTATGCGGTGAGTCCATAAGGGTTACCAGTGCCTGTGCGAGGCGTCTCCTCTTTCTGAGTCTAGCTCAAAGCTGATTTCTGGCCCGGTCAGGGGCACTGGCACGACGATTTCTTCGTTTCCTTAAAGGAAACTCGGTTTGCGTTAATATTAGTTAACACAGCTAAGATGGATCAAAAGCCTGATTCTCGAACGGAGGGTGGAACCCGGTGAACAAGCGGTGGAGAAATGCAGGGCTCTACGCGTTGCTAGCGATCGTCGTGGTCGCGCTGGCAACTGCGTTTTTTGATAGTCAGCCCCAGCAAGTCCCTCAGTGGCGCTATAGCAAATTGATTGAAGAAGTTCGGCGCAACAACGTAGAGCGGGTGCGCCTGAACCAGGACAAGAGTGTTGCCGAGGTGACCACCCAAGATGGCAGCAAAGTCCAAGTGTACCTGCCCAGCGACCCCAATCTGCTCAGCTTCCTAAATGAGCACAATGTCGACATTGCGGTTGCACCTCAGAACGACGAGGGCTTTACGGTCCTGCGAGCGCTGAGTGGGCTGCTAGTACCAGTACTGTTGCTGGTGGGCTTGTTCTTCTTGCTGCGGCGTGCCCAGGCAGGCCCAGGCAACCAGGCCATGAACTTTGGTAAGTCCAAAGCTCGCGTTCAGATGGAGCCGCAGACCCAAGTCACATTTGGTGACGTGGCAGGCATTGAGCAGGCCAAGCTGGAACTCAACGAAGTCGTTGACTTCCTCAAAAATGCTGACCGCTTTACAGCCGTTGGCGCCAAAATCCCTAAGGGTGTGCTGCTGGTGGGCCCTCCAGGTACTGGTAAGACCTTGCTGGCTCGTGCCGTTGCGGGTGAAGCGGGTGTCCCCTTCTTCAGCATCTCTGGCTCCGAGTTTGTAGAGATGTTTGTGGGCGTCGGTGCCTCCCGCGTTCGTGACTTGTTTGAGCAAGCCAAGTCCAACGCACCTTGCATTGTGTTCATCGATGAAATCGACGCAGTCGGCCGTCAACGCGGTGCTGGTCTCGGCGGTGGCAACGATGAACGGGAGCAGACCCTCAACCAACTCTTGACCGAGATGGATGGCTTTGAGGGCAACACGGGGATCATCATCATCGCTGCGACTAACCGTCCTGACGTGCTGGATGCAGCGCTGCTGCGCCCAGGCCGCTTTGACCGGCAAGTCGTTGTGGATCGCCCTGACTACGCAGGTCGTCTAGAGATCCTCAAGGTCCATGCCCGCGGTAAGACGCTGGCTGGCGACGTGGATCTCGAAAAGATCGCTCGTCGTACGCCTGGCTTCACTGGAGCTGACTTGTCTAACCTGCTCAATGAAGCGGCAATTCTAGCGGCCCGCCGCAACCTGACTGAGATCTCAATGGATGAGATCAACGACGCTGTCGATCGGGTCTTGGCTGGTCCTGAGAAGAAAGATCGGGTGATGAGCGAACGACGCAAGACGCTTGTGGCCTATCACGAAGCGGGTCATGCTCTCGTTGGTGCCTTGATGCCCGACTACGACCCAGTGCAGAAGATCAGCATCATTCCACGTGGCCGTGCTGGTGGTTTGACCTGGTTCACACCTTCTGAAGAGCGGATGGATTCCGGGCTTTACTCCCGCTCCTATTTGCAAAATCAGATGGCCGTTGCGCTAGGTGGTCGCATCGCGGAGGAAGTGATCTTCGGCGAACAAGAAGTCACGACAGGTGCTTCTAATGACCTGCAACAGGTGGCTCGTGTGGCCCGACAAATGGTGACACGCTTTGGCATGAGTGACCGCTTAGGCCCTGTAGCTCTGGGTCGTCAGAACGGCAACATGTTCCTGGGTCGCGACATCGCAGCCGAGCGTGACTTCTCTGAAGAGACTGCGGCTGCTGTTGATGATGAAGTACGCAACTTGGTTGATCAGGCTTATCGCCGCGCTAAGGACGTGCTTGTGCAGAACCGTCACATCCTCGACAAGCTGGCTGAGATGCTAGTGGAAAAGGAAACGGTGGATGCTGAAGAGCTGCAGGAAGTGTTGAACAACAACGATGTTCACATCGCAGCAATTGCCTAGTCTGATGGCCTAGACATCACCTAAACAGGGTTGGGGGCACTACTTTCCCCAATTCCCCTCCCCTAGCCCCCACCCTCAGTGGGGGCTATTTTTTTGTGATAAGTTCTCAGGAAGGACGGGCTCACAACGCCAAGGGGGCAATTGTGCTGGAAGATTTGGCAAAGCCCAACTGCCCAACTTGCAAGGGTTTAGGGCTTTATAAGGTTAGTGTTGAACTAAATACCTACGACCGCTGCGCCTGCGTTCTAGAAGCGTTGAAGAAGCGCCGCAGCGAGCGCATGCTGCAAGATGCGGGGATGAGTCAGGACCTGACGGCGATGACCTTTGAGAGCTTTCAGGTCGCCTGTACGGCCCAGCGCAATTTCCTATCGCGGACTCAAGCTTGGATCGAGCAGCCGCTTGGAACCCTGATTTTCTGTGGCAGCAACGGCTGTGGTAAGACTCATTTGGCTCGGGCTGCACTCAATACCTGGCTAGCTTCGGGGCGATCGGGTGGCTTGATCAATCTGCCCTATTTCTTCGGTCGCGTGCGAGCCAGCTACGCTCAGGAGGAAACACCTGATCTGATGGCCCTGACAGCAAATGCTGAACTGTTAGTCATTGATGAATTGGGTACGGAGTACCACGGGCGCACAGACTGGGCTAAAGCTGCCGTCTATGAGCTGATCAATTTTCGTTACTCTGCAGATTTGCCGACTATCATCACTACCAACTTGGGTAGCCGGAATGGTAAAGCTGACCGTGGCACCTTAGAAAAAGACCTCAACCGGCTCTATTCTCTGGAATATTCGAATGCGATCACCAGCCGTTTGCTCGATCGGGGTAAGACGGAAATTCTGTTCTTCAATAGCATTCCTGATTACCGATTGTTGGGCTTGACAGAAGCCAGTCCTTGATAGTCTGCCCTTGACAGGCCCTGTTAAGTTTTCCAGACAGTTCTTGTCTGTGCGCTAAGGCTTAGCATCACAACCAATCCACTTATCAACTTTGGGAGGTTTGTAGTTTTCTAGTTGGTTAAGCAAAATTTCAGGCTCAGTTGCCTGGAGTACCAGGGTGAGCAGAGCAGGTTTCAAAAATTGCTCGGTTGTTGCCTGGTCGAATAGTTGGAGCAGTGGATCGTAATAGCCCTCGACATTGAGTAATCCCTGGGGTTTTTGGTGCAACCCTAGCTGAGCCCAGGTCAGAATCTCACAAAACTCTTCGAGGGTGCCGTAACCTCCCGGCAGAGCGATAAAGGCATCGGCTAAATCAGCCATTAAGGCTTTGCGTTCATGCATCGAGCCAACAACATGCAGTTTAGTGAGTCCTTTGTGGGCGATTTCCTTGGCAACCAGAAACTCTGGAATTACACCGATGACCTGACCGCCGGTGGCTAAGGCTGAATCGGCAACTACACCTATTAAACCGACATTGCCACCTCCGTAAATTAAGCCTAGTTCTCGCTGTGCCAGAGCCTTACCCAGAGCCTCAGCGGCGAGTTGATAGGCAGGATTTAGCCCTAGGTTGGAGCCACAAAACACGCACACAGTCTTCAAACTAAACCTCCTTAACTCTGGACAGAATCAGTTTCTCAGTTTGTCTGCACTCCAATATAAAATATGGTCTGTTGAGATTTTGCTATCACTCTGCATCACAGAAGCCCCTGCTAGCTAGCAAGGGCTTCTGCAAGTTCTCCATCCTGTGAAAGGCTATTGCGAACGCGATTGGTTGCTGTTAGCAGGTACTTGCACGGCATCTCCTGGGAATAGAACAGAGTTCATTGCTGGAAACACAACACCCGTTAGCGCCCGCGTGAGTTGAAAAGCCATTATGGCAGTAATGATTAACGTAGTTAGGCCAAAGGCTGTAAAAAACCGAAAACTTGAGGCAAGCGGATCTTCTGAGGAACCCTGCTCTTTTTCAGTGATTCGGTCAAGCACATGATCCTTAGCAGCCATATTTATATCCCTCTGTCTATGTTGACTTTCCTATGATTGGCTTCGCGCCCCAGCTTAATCCTGAGGAGCTAGGAGCAATTACACCGCTGACAAAATTGAATTTTTGAAACTTGGTCTTCAAAATTTTCAAATCAATTCAGATTTGAAACCTAAACAAGGGGGCTGGGTAGCGATCCACTACCCAGCCCCACTCACTCTAGTTCACAACTAAACTAACTCTCAGCTAGCTTAGGCAGTTCGGGTAGCCAAACCATAGAGGAAGAGAACGATACAAGCACCCGCAATTGCAATCAACAAACCTTGGATTGAGAAGCCAGTGAAGGCAACTCCTAAGAGGGCACTACCCACAAAGCCACCAACTAATGCACCCACGATGCCCAACAGCATTGTTGCCAGGATACCGCCGCCCTGATGACCGGGATAAATGGCCTTGGCAATGGCACCAGCAATTAGACCAACTACAATCCAGGATAGAATACTCATGACTTAAAAAGTTTCCTAAATCAACCAACGAACAACTCAACAATAAACCTGATAAAACCTCTGGGGTTTCCACCGCAGGAGTTATCTTCCACTCTGTCGAGAGAGTGACGGGAAGCTTTAACGCTGGACGGACTACAGATTTCGTTATTGACCATTACAGTTTTAGTATCCGGGAGATGAACAACCTTTCTCTTCAAACTTCGTTGTTAATTTCAAGAGACCTAGCAGCGAAGTGCAGAAGGGTGAATCAGGTCTGACGACCCTTACTAGTGGTACTAATGACCGTTGACAAAAGTCTGCTTAGAGAAAGCTGCTCGCAGTCGAAGGGGTTTATCAAGCGGCTAGCTTCAAGTCATGACAGCCATTAGCCCTTTGTGTATACTTCTTTAGGTTGATTCTTATTTGATGACGACGTAGTGATCCTTAAAGGAGACCGACCAGTTCTCAAATCCTGAATTGGATGAGCGAACACCTAACTCTGCAGGAATTTACCACGGAAGTCAGGCTTAGTTATGAAACATCTTCACTTGCCCAGAATAGCTGGAGTTAGTGCTTTGAGCTTGAGTGTAGGAGTTCTAGCCCTGACTCTACCTGCGTCTGCTCAGACCGGCAGCACCGGCACAGGCTCTACCACATCACCCAATACAACTCAGCCCAGTGCAACGCAAATTGTTGTCCCCCCCAGTGGTGGCGCCGTGATTACAGTTCCTAGTGGCGCTGGTAACAGTGGTAGTACAGCTACGCCTAATACGGGGACTTCTAGCAGCCAAACTACGGGCACGGCGGGTACGGGCACGACGGGTAGCGGCACGACCGACATCAACACAGGTCTTAATACAGGTAATAACGGTCCCACAGGCGTTAATTCAGGTAACACGGGTTCCTCTGGGGTCAATACCGGTAATACAGGCACCACCAATGTAGGCACGGGTACTACTGGCACTACTAGCACGGGAAATACGGGCGCAGGGACCAACAACACAGGCGCCGCTGGAACAGGAGCAAACCCAGGCACTGCCATCCCTGGCAACACGGGCGTCTTTCCTAGACCGATTACTCCCGCTACTTTGCCTCCTGGGGCTGCTTCTGGTGCTACTGGTACCTTGATCACCGCACCGGGGCAGCGTCGGCAAGTTACCGCTCCGCGGCCGGGAACAGACGGCAATATTGTGATCATTGAGCCAGCCAGGGGAACCAACGCAGGCAGAGCTACCAATACAGCATTTCCTGCTAGAAGTGGAGCAGGCAGCCCTTCCACGAGTGGCAGCAGTGTTGTCAATGATTTTGTTACCAGTCCTAGCAGCCCTGGAAACTCCCCTGGAAACTCTAGTAGCACTAGCTTCTAGAAGCTAGTCGCAGGTCTAGATCTTGCAGCCTCAGAGAACAGTCTCAGACACAGGCTAGAAGCCTGGGGTTAGTCAAGGGTTAGCTCATTAGTCTGCTGCTTGTGGATCACACCGAATCTCAATGATGAAGCCATCCGGGTCGTAGCAGTAGATGCCGCGGCCCGTAGGACGGCTAACTGGACCATGATCCAGGGGAACTTCGTTAGCCCTGAGAACCTCAACAGCCTGGTTAAACTCAGCTGGATCAATATCAAAAGCGAGATGATTAGCGCGGCTAAAGGCGCGACGCGGGTCCGGATCGGGAGGAGTTAGATCAGGCTCGTAGAACAAATCAATCACGGTGCCGTCAGGCGTTACAAAATTAGCAACCTTGCCCGCAGCCACTAAATCTTTTAGGGTTATCGGCACTTCTGCCCCTTGCAACTCATGTAACCCCAAAATTTGGCCATAGAAGTGTCGGGAAGCCTTCAGGTCGCGTACGTTAAAGGCTACATGGTGAACCCGTCGCAAAGTGCCAGGAGATAAGGCAGGAAGCATCGAAGGATTAGAAACCATAGCGGTAGTAGGGCAGAAGTGCCCTTAACGATAGCGGATCTCCAACAGCTTGCAGACTCCCCTTACCGATTTCAAAAGTCCTGAATCGGCGGACTGGCCAGTTGAAGTTGGCCTGATGTTCGCGCTTTACTAGCGTGCCTCACCTTAGGACCACCCCCCGCAAGGGCTGTCATGCCACTAGAAGCAGTGGTTTCCCGATTGACTACAGCTTGCTAGTATGATGGCCAGTGCAGCGGCAGACCAGAGCCCTCGAAGCAGTCTTGTTGTTAGTGTGAGCATAGCGGGTCCCAGAAGTCAGAGTTGCCAGCATCCTAGAGAGCCTACTTATCACTCTGATGTTGTCAACGTGGCTTCAGTGTGTCGTCAGCACTGGCCTACAGTGAGGTGAGTTTTAGGGGTTAGTTATTGAAGGGATGCTGCGCAGCAACGAAGTCCGCAACGGCACCCGCAACATCGACGCCGCTTGCTTTCTCAATGCCCTCCAGTCCTGGTGAGGCGTTAACCTCCAGCACCTTGGGTCCCTCGTGGCTCAGCAGCAAATCCACACCCGCTACCTCTAGGGATAGAATGTGGGCCGCTTTGAGGGCAACGTCTGCGTAATTTTTCTCTAATTTGATCGGTTGAGCTTGAGCACCCCGATGTAGGTTTGAGCGAAACTCACTGCCACTGGCCTGGCGCAACATGGCGGCCACCACCTGATTACCTACCACAAAGGCCCGAACGTCTCGCCCTTTAGACTCCGCTACGTACTGCTGAACCAGCACATTTTGCCCCTGGCGCAGAAAGGTGTCGACAATTGAGGCAGCCATAGGCATCGAGTCCGCTAGCATCACGCCGACGCCTTGGGTGCCCTCCACCACCTTGAGAACCACCGGCAAACCGCCCACCGTTTCAATTGCTGCCTTGAGATCTAAGGTATCGCGAATGAAGGCCGTCGTGGGCAGAGGCAAGTGATGTAGGCTCAGCAATTGCAACGCCCGAAACTTGTCCCGTGCGGTCGCAATTCCCAGGGAGCCATTGGTACAAATGACGCCCTGGCTTTCAAACTGGCGCACTACTGTTAGCCCATAGCTAGTGATTGAGGCACCAATGCGAGCTAATAGGGCGTTTGGCCGACGCAGTACCTGCTGACGGTGGAGTACTTTGGCCCCCTGCGCGTTAACCAGTAATGAACAAGCTAATGGATCAATGATTTGGACCTGGTAGCCCCGGCTCCGTGCGGCTTCGGTTAGGCGTCGAGTGCTGTAGAGCGAGCGACTGCGCGACAGAATGATCAGTCTCATAACGAGCAGTTGCACCGACACAGGGGACCAGCCCCCATTGAACCTCAAGCCGAGAAATGGTGCCTATGCATAAGATGGCAGTAGCCCATGCCACCGTTTTCTATGCCCTCTGCTTCCAATTCCCAGGCCCCTGCTCCAACTGGCTTGCAAGCGACCTTCTATGTTTGCCACAACCGCACCTGCCGTCGCGATGGCAGTCCGGCTGTTTACGATGCATTGCAACGGATACTGCAAGACTTAGATTTGCGAGCTTGTGTCGACGTCGTGCCCACTGGCTGCATGGGAAACTGCGGCTGCGGTCCTGTTGTGGCAGTGGCTCCAGTTGATCGCCGCTATCGTTACGTGCAGCCCAAACACGCGCTCGAACTCGTGCAGCGTCACTGTCCTACTGCTTGTGCAGTGTCCTGCTAAGTGTCCTATTTAAAGGGGACTCAGCCAGCCAAACTGAATACAGGTCAGCAGAAATAGACCAAACAGAATTCGATAAATGATGAATACCAGCGTGCTGCTACGTTGCAAAAACTTCAGTAGCCAATCAATCGACAGATAGGAGAAAACAAAAGCACTAACGGTACCGACCAGCAAGGGTGGCAGGCTGGAAAAGCCTTTAACTTCGGTTACAGCCTCGACAACGCCAGCCAGAAATAGCGCTGGGATGCCGAGCAAAAATGAGAAGCGAGCAGCAACCTGCCGCTCTAATCCTAAAAACAGAGCAGTAGTAATCGTCGAACCTGAGCGTGAAACGCCTGGGATTAGTGCGACGGCTTGGCCAATGCCCACCAGAATGCCATCCAGCACTCGAATGTCTTTGAGCGTGCGGTTACGCCTGCCATAGCGCTCAGCCAACCCCAGAAGCAAGGCTAGGCCAATTGAGGTTAAGGCAATCACAATCAGGTTGCGGGTAGGCTCCCCGAACAGCTTCTTGATCACGGCTCCTGCAAACAGGATGGGCAGGGTACCGATGGTCACGCCCAGAAAAATCTTGAACTCCTCAGACTCAAACTCTTGTTTCTGGAGAGCTGCCACAGTGCCGGTCAGCACTCGCCGTAGATCCTCGCGGAAGTAAATCAAAACAGCGACTAAACTGCCAAGCTGAATGACCGCCGTAAAGCTAGCGCCAAAGTCTGGCCAACCAAGAATTGCTGGAATAACCCGTAGATGGGCCGAGCTGCTGATGGGCAAGAACTCTGTCAGCCCCTGCACGAACCCCATGACCAACGCTTGCCAAAAATTAATGGACTCTGAGCCTGATGCAGTGACGAGCAGTGAGGGCAAGAATCCGCAACTGGTTAGCGCGACCATCCAGATTTTCCATAATTTTGCTTTACCAACTTACTCCAGCCTGCCTCCTCCTCCGGCAGGATCAGTTTTTGGCACTTAATTGGCACAAGACTGGCATGATAAAGTCAAATAATATGCCCTGGGGGGGGATAGCTAAAGCTGTGTTATTGTAAACTAATAGAAATAATAATTTTTACAATTCTTAGTTTTTTGTCGTTTTCTAATCCGGGTCTCACCATTCGTGGCTTCTGCAACCTCGCTTTCCGACATCGCTGCCGCCAAACTGGCTTCTTCAGGAAGACCAACCACTCTTCCAACTGATTCAGGTTGGGGGACATCTGGAGCCCTGCTCAAGGCGGCTACCTCTGAGGTCATGCCCGTCTGGACGATGGCCAGTGCCGCAGCCTTTCTGGTCTCTGTACCGGTCTTTGTACAAGCGCCTTTGGTACGGGCTTGGCCCTGGGTTGGGCTGCTGGTGGGTGGACTTTGGGTTGCGCTCAGCATTCAGTTAATGGGTGAGGGTCAGACACCCCGCCGTCAGCTCTGGGGAAGCTTGTTACTGGGCTTTGCCTTGACCTGGTTGACGGGAGGACTTTACTGGGGCTGGTTACGCTCGGAACCCCTACTGCACCTGCCGCTAGAGGCGCTAGGCGTTCCCTTTGCGCTGTGGAAACTTCGCCATCCTCTACTACGAGTCGGCAATTACTTCTACTTAGGCTCATTGGTCGGCACGGTTGTTACCGACGCCTATTTTTACCTAGTGCAGGTCATTCCCCATTGGCGGCAACTGATGCGCTCTGAGCCAGAGCTAGCCGCTGGAATCTTTAGGAGCGCTCTAGTGCAGGTACAAACACCCTGGGGTGTAGCTTGGGCTGCGGTCTTGGCCACGCTGTTGCTGAGCATTGGTGTCATTGCTTTAAGACAACGCTCGTTGCATTGGGCTGCCTTTGGCGGTGCAGTTTTGAGTACGATTTTAGTAGATGGTTTGTTTTGGCTGGCTGCCTGCTGGGCTTAAATCGGTCTCAGTACCAGGTCGCATAGCATTACAGATCCAGGGCGAAAGAGCCAGACATGCATCCCATTTCTGAGTCCAACTTGGAATTAGAGATGCTTGTACGGAGACAACCTCGCTCGGACAGGATGCATCATAGGTAGAGAAGGCTGACTTTCGTTTTTCGACCCTGTGGTGATTTCGCAACCCACTCCTCACCTGCTGCTGCGTAATGAGTCCGGCGAACGGCAGGTTCCCCTAGTGGGCAGCAACTGCTGGACGATTGGTCGCAGTGAAGACAATACACTTGTCCTGTCTGACCGCTGGATCTCACGTAACCATGCCATGCTCCAGAGCATGGAAAGCGGCGAGTACTACCTGATTGATTTGGGCAGTCGTAATGGCTCGTTTGTGAACGGACGGCGGGTTAGTATTCCCGTCACCCTAAACAGCGGCGACCGGCTGACCTTCGGACAGACAGAGCTGGAGTTCTACTGTCCTGATATCAGTCATGGCCCAGACTCTTCGATCGGGCTAGATAACTCCGACGATTTCACAGCGACAGCGACACTGCACGTCCGTCGCCTGATTTCTGTGCTGGTTGTCGACATCCGCGATTACACCGGCCTTACACGACAGCTTGATGAGCAACTGCTCTCGGAGGTCATTGGCACCTGGTTCCGCCATGCTGGCGAGATCATCCGTGAATACGGAAGTTGGGTCGACAAGTACATCGGCGATGCAGTGATGGCGGTCTGGATCCACGGTAGCCATGACGTTGGCACTGATGAGTTGCTACCGGTGTTTCGGGCGCTCTCGGCGCTCCACCACATGACTCTAGAACTCAACCATCAGTACCCTCTGCCCTTTGCTCTACGCGTAGGCGCGGGGGTGAATACCGGCTATGCCATGGTTGGCAATACGGGCAGCGGAGATCGACCTGATTACACCGCGCTCGGCGACACGGTCAATGCAGCCTTTCGCCTGGAAACAGCCACTAAACAAATCGGTCTTGATATTGCCTTGGGTGAGACTGCTTATGGGCGTTTGAAGCCTGGGATCGCTGGCAGCGCCGCCCCTTTCAAACAGCACGAAGTTCGGCTCAAGGGCTATGAGAACCCTACCTTAGCCTATGCCGCTAGCTTTACAGACCTAGATACCTTCCTGGACTGGTTTAGTACTTAAAAGCCCAACTTGCATAAAAAGCCCCAGAGAGATTCTGGGGCTTTTTATGCAAGCGTAATGGGAGTGTTCAATAAATTTTTGATTGGCAATTGCTGACGCACAAGTACAGGAATTGGACCGGCCAATTTAGCTGAGCTGACGCTTCTCAGCTTCCAGCAGGTTCAGCAGTTGAGTATCGCCTTTGCTGCGGGCAACTTCCATCCGGCGCTCTAGAGAGGCCATCATGCTGACACGGTGACTAGCCTGGGCTTGCGCTTGGGCTTGAGGTGAAATTTTGTTCGCTATGAGCTTTCTCATTGTTTTATCTGGGCTATGCTTACCTGCTTAGCTTATCACCCTCAAAGCTAAAAACCCTACTACAGATGGCTGAGTCCTCCTGTAGATAAAGCCTTGAGGGTTTTGTAGCGAAGGCTACGATAAGCATCCGAATCATATGCGTCAGACCAAGGTTCTATTTAGAAAGTCAGAAAAATTTAACAAGGGCCTCGCTACACTTAGAAACTGACGTCTCTGGAGCAGAGTGCCTGCTAATTGCCCCCTATGTCCGGCCCTTCCTCTGACCCAACTGTCTCGACAGACTCAGCAACGACTGGCCGTTGGCTACGAAACTTTCTGGTTGCTCTAGCTGTTGTGGTGCTAAGTGCCAGCCTGTTCTGGGGAGTCCGGTTGCAGGGCAGTCGCACCTCACTCAACACGATGGCGGAAACCGGTGTACCCATTGAGGTCGCACAAACCAATCCACTGCCCACCCTGGTGGAGTTCTACGCAGATTGGTGTACCAGTTGTCAGGCAATGGCCCCAATGATGGCGGATTTGCGACAGCGCTACGCAGAGCAGATCAATTTTGTGATGCTCAATGTTGACAACTCCAAGTGGTTACCTGAAGTTAGCCGTTATCAGGTTGATGGCATTCCTCATTTCGTCTTTCTAGACGCTGCCAATCAAGAGCTGGCCTCTGCTATCGGGGAACAACCCCGCTTGGTCATGGAGCGCAACCTACAGGCCCTTGCAATGGCTCAACCCCAATTGCCTGAGGTCCAACGGCCAGCTGGGCAAACCTCAACCTTCCAATCTCCTACCTCGGGCAGTCCAGAAGTTAGTCGGGTGAAAGTGGACCAAACTAGCCCTCGTGCTCACGGCAATGGTCTTTAAATCCCTCTAAGGGGAGGTAAATTTAGCTCTTGCTGGCGAGAGTATGAGCTGGATTAGTGATAGTGTCAGTCGCTGCTAGCCCTCTTGGGTACTGGCCTCGACGCACTTTCAGAGCCCATTTACTTTCAGGACCCATGTAAGTGGGTCTGCGCTCGATTAATGCCGTTTGGGTGACCAGCACTGGTTAGTGGAAGGGGTCAACCTGTTTAGGCAAGGGTGTCTAGACCGGCTTAAAGCTTCAAGGACTGCTTCTTCAGAGGCGAGTTCAGAAGCGTAAACCCAAAATAACAACCCCCTTTGTTGGGTCAACCTGTCGTAGGTGTTCTCTGTGTTGATTCTGGAACGTTCTGCTGTAGAGCCTTGCCGCATTCATACAGGCAAGGCTGAGCAACTAGGCTTATGTTACCGAAGCCAGCTCTACCGCTATGCTGGCTGTTTTCCAAGTAACCAAATGAGCGCTGCCGTGCGCGCCTGTCGGGAAGTGTTAGAGCGAGAAGAGCTGGCAGTTCTGGTTCATACCCCTCGGGGCTACAGTCTTTGGCTCCAGTGTCGCTCCCCCACGCATCGAAGCCAGAATCTGCCCTTGACCGACCTCGATACATTAATCAGTAAGTTTGGCTACGATGCTGAACTGCCAATGGATCTGGAGTTACCCCAACGCTTTCAGGCTTACATTCACTAGAGGTTCTAGAGGTTAGGATTCAAAGCTTCCAGTCACGGATACTAGTGCGCACCCCACAACGCTCTAGGGCTGTATGGAGTCGGTAAGCTTGAAGAGCATAAAGCGGTTGAGGCAGGACCCGCGGTAGGCGAGTCAGCAGTGCTTGAGCGTGGTTGAGATTGCAATCGAGATGCCGAGTCAGAACCTGCACGACATCCAAAGCGTCAACATTAGGCCGCATCTGCTCCAAGGTGAGATGCCATTGGCGCGGCAGCATGGTTCCCTGCTCAATACTTTGCAAGCTACTAGAGGTTGCTAAAACGACTAGGCGGTCACCCGCCTGCAAGCGCAGCCCCTTGTCATAGCGTGGGCAAAGCGTCGCGCTGCCACCTGGGCTCTGGTGCAGTACGGGCACGACTGAGTAACCGTAAGCTACCTCAGCCAAGAGTCGATCATGCAGGTTATCGCCAACTGTTACCTCGTATTCGGTAACCAGAACGGTTCGCTCTTCCAGTTGAAATAGTGCCAGTACATTTTCACCTAGGCTCGCGGCAGCAAAGGCTTTAGCTGCCAGCACAGGAACACAAAGAATGCGGGCAAACGGCAGTAGACCAGCAACGTCTTCACTGAAACGGGCATCGGAGGTGCGAATGACCAAACGACAGCCTGGATTGAGAGAACGGGCCAGCAGAGAGATCTCCAGATTGATCAAATCGTCGCTAGTTGCAGCTAGCAAGCTGTGGGCTCGTTCGATCGCCACCTGCTGTAGCCCTGCAGCAGTGGTGCCACTGTCATAGACAACTGGTAATTGTGGCAGAAGTTGGTCTTCGGGCATTTTGACCTCTAGCCCCACCAGGGGTTGCTGCTGCTCGACTAGCAAAGCCGCAATCTGCCGTCCCAGTCGCCCTAATCCCACCAGCACAATATGGCCGTGGCGTGGCAGCGGTGGTCGCCGCACCAGCCTTAGTCGGGCTGTCAGCAACCAGTTGGTTAGCTGTGCATAGAGCAGCCCCACCAGTACAGTGCCGGTAACGGTCAGCAATACACTAAACAGGCGCAAACCAAGAGCCATGCTACTGAAGGGTGGCGGCAGGTCTGCATAAGTACCACCAATCACCATGACTAGAGCCGCAAATAAAGTCTCTGTCCAGGCTGGATTCTGGGGATTGCGGGGAAAAACAAAAATAGCAGTCAGGATCAAGCCCAGCAAAAACGTCAGAGCGAACAGGGTAACGCGGCTGGTACGCCCTAACTTGCTCCATCCTTGCTGCAATTGGCGATAGGCAGCAGCGAAGGTTGGCCAAGTTTGAATCGAGGGTGACTGCTTGTCCTGCTGGAGCAGTGAGCGCAGATGAGTCTGGTCAGTTGGGTTCTTGCTCGTCAGCAGTACCAACCGATCCCCTACTTGCAGGCGCTGCTCCGGTTGCCATAAATGAAATAGGGGTGGAGCTGTCTGAGCCTGAGCTAACGCACCTGGGCCTTTAGCTGCTTGAGGTGAGAGGTGCTGCAGCACCTGATAACTACCAGTGTTGACTTGATCGAGTTTCTGCCCCAACCAGGAGTCATCCGCAGTAATTGTGCGCTGGATGACCTGGAGCAGTTGGCCCCTCTCCTCTTTTGAAGTGCTGGATAGAGCATCCTTCGCCTGCCGTTGGCTTTTCAGTTCGAAGTAGCCCAGCACATCGGCATTCAGTGCGGCCAGTGCGAAGGCGGGGGCTGCTAGACGGCTGGGCTCAAAGGCAACAAAGTTGCCCAGGTAGTCGCCCAGCAGCTTGCTGAGATTCTGCTGCGAAGCCCGAACGACTAAACGAACCTCAGGATTTAGGCGTCGGGCTGCCAGCGCCGCTTCTACATTTACTCGCTCGTTGTCACTCACTAGCAAGATGGCGCGGCAGTCTTTGATCCGAGCTTGGCTTAACACGTTGACCTGACGGCAATCGCCACAGACCAATAGGTCTAAATTCAGAGCGTTAGGGGTTGCTGGAGCCGTCAAATCAACCGCGCTGACCAGAATTTCATAGCCCTTGAGGGCGCGGGTGCATTGGCTACCCAGACTTCCCAAGCCACAGACCATAACCCACTCTCGCGAAGTGTGGGATTTAGACCCTGGGTGGCTCATACTGGTTGCCTTTGCCATGCCGCTTTGACACCAGAATAAGCGCTCCGCCCGTTAACTAGTCAGCCAATAACTGGTCGGCCAATAACTGACTGGCAAGTAATTAGTCAGCACGCAATCAGTCAGCGATTAGACAGAATAGAAAAAGAGTGCTTTGTTTCCTGGCGTTGATTTATGAATACCCGTTTCTTATCTGCCTGTGCTCTATTGCTGGGCACCTTGTTGCCCACTTCTGCCCTGGCGGTTCGTCTGAGCAGTGGGCAAGTTTACTTTGACCGCCCTCCCCGTCTACTGGGGGCAGCAACCACCTTTAACGCCGCGCGTGTTTGGGGGGCCACTTATCGCTTTACCCTCGCAGTGCCAGAAGATGCTGGGGAACCGCTACAGCGAGTCACCATCGCTCAGCGCGAGAACGTTGATGAAGTTGCCTTTGACTTGGATGAGAGCCGTGCCTTTGCAGGGACTGGCTTTCGGGGTCGACAGCCGTTCAACATTGCCAGTGTCACTGAGGAGCCTGCTTCCAATGCCGTCACTGTAGTGTTTGATCCCCCCGTGCCTCCTGGCAACACAGTCACGATTACCCTAAGACCGGATCGCAATCCCGATTTTGGTGGCGTTTACCTGTTTGGCGTGACGGCTTTTCCCGCTGGAGAGAATAGCTATGGTCAATTTTTGGGCTACGGTCGCCTGAACTTCTACGACAACGGCGGCCACGACTTTCTCTAAGGCAGCACTGCTGTATTTCTGGAAATGCTCTAACGAAACAATCTAGCGATTATTGGCTGCTGCGGAAGTGATTACCGAGATGCTCCCAGGTCGAGGCCCAGTCCTTGCAGCTAGGTGCTTCCGGGCCGTAGGGGTACATGGCGCAAACTAGCATGGTTTCGCCATAGACCTGGCCATGATAATGGCGGCAACCGACACAGGCCGAATGCCCATCGGCTATTGGCTGAACACTCTGGGTGACAGACTCGCCCACGACCTCACAGGATGCCACTAATGGTTCTGCTAGCTCTAGCAGGTCCACCATCGCTTCATCAAGGGCAATCTCCAGGCTGAAGGCAGCCTCATCTAGCGCCGCCACCACACGGTCAGCCACCTCATCGCAGGCTCGCCAAAATTCTTGTAGCAGGTCATTCATAGCCAGGATTGAGATCGCATTCCCTTCAGGATAGAAGAATTTCGAAGCGGCTGAAGACCGCAGACTGTGCGAGACTAGCTGAGCAACAAGCCTAAAATTCTAGGGGACTGGCATGGCGTGGGAAGCATCAGGCCAGGTACTGAGCAACCTCCAGAACCGTGAGGATTGGCTGGGCGGTCAACAATTTTCACGCATTCTTCACCATTGGGCAGAGATTGTGGGCCCGGTGGTGGCCGCGTCAACACGACCAGTCAGTGTACAACGGCAAGTGCTTCAGGTAGCGGTTGCCAGCTCAGTGTGGGCTCAAACGCTTGCCTTTGAGCGACCCCGGATTTTAGCCAAGCTCAACCCACTGCTTCCCGAGCCCTTAGCCGATTTGCACTTCTCAGCTGCCCGCTGGCATACTCGGGTTCAACCCGCTAAGCCAGTTGCCGGTCGCAAGCCGCCGCTGACCCGTTCTAGTGAGCGCCCCAGCGCTAGCGCCCAAGTCCAACGCCAGTTGTGGGAAGCTCATCCCAGTCGGGTGACCAGTGGGGTTGATGGTTCTGTGCAAGTGGGTCAAGCTCCTAGCATCGAAGCACACAATGAGCCAAGCCCTGAGCTAAACAATCCAATGACTGCTTTTCAGACTTGGGCTGCTGCTATGCAGGGGCGTAGCCGCCATTTGCCTTTGTGTCCGAGCTGTGCTTGTCCCACTCCAGTGGGTGAACTCAAGCACTGGTCAATGTGTTCGGTTTGTCTGGCTCGTCAGCGTCGTCTGGCCACTTTCTCGCCGGATGTCTGAAATTGCTGATTTTTTGCATTCTGTCTTTCTAGAACTGGCCTGGAACTAGCATGACTCTCAAGCGACTTCTCCTCAGCTTGCTGACCGCAGTGGTTTTGCTCCTCGTGGGCCGATCTCTATGGACGAGTGTGCAGCAGGTTCAGCCCCAATCCCGCCTGGATCTTTATCAGACCGACTTGATCCTGCAAGCGGCCAGTTGGCAGCCCGACTCCAAGGAAACGGACTTTCAGCTGGTGGTGGCCCGACTGCTAGGGGAAGATCCTGTTGCTAATGCTCTCGAACAGTATCAAGAGCTCAAGACGACCCTGGCGAACACATCTACTGATGATCCAACCAGTGCTCCACCGGAACGTCCAGCTGCTTTAGACCTTCAAATCGGGCTGTTGCAGGTTAGCGCCGGACGAGTGACAGATGCGTTAAAAACCTGGGCTGAGCTAGTCAAGCTACAACCTGACTCAGCCCAAGCGATAACCGCTCAGGTTTTGACGGGTTTATGGGGTGAGCCAGCGCAGTTGCTACCGGATGGCGAAGTGCTCATTCAGCAGACCCTTAGTGGCTGGTACGCTAATCAGGCTTTGGCTCGGTTGTACGAACTGCAACAGCGAAGGGACGCCCTTACCCAGTTGCAAACCAAGCAGCAAGTAGCTGCGACTCAGTCTCTGCTGCGCCTGGCGATAGTGGGTGGACTGCCTGCTCTGGGCAGTCTATTGGGCTTGGGGTTGATAGTGGGGCTACTTGTCCAACGTTTGGTTGCACCAAAGCGCTCGATCCTTCTACCCAGTGACGCTCAAATGGCCTGGTCTGTCCCCTGGCAGGGCGAGACCGTCTGGGAAGTCATGGTTTTGTGGTTTGCGGCTTTTTTGGGTCTAGGGCAGTTAGTAGTTCCTCTGGTCCTGCTCGCCTGGCAACAAATGGGTTTACTCGCCAATCCTCTAGACTTTCGCGGTCAAGCCATTTACGTGCTGCTGAGCTACGGAGCCATGGTGCTAGCTGGGGTCACAATTTTGGTGACAGTCTTGCGGCGATTTGCCCCTTTGCCGCAAGACTGGTTCCGCTTTCACTTCAATGGCAGTGGCTTTCTCTGGGGGATCGGGGGCTATTTGAGTGCCTTACCTCTGGTCATCATTGTGTCCCTCTTGAATGCAAAGCTGCTCCAAGGACGGGGCGGCGGCAACCCTCTGTTGACGGTGATTCTGGACAGTCAGGACACAGTTGCTAAGGCGATTTTGCTGTCAGTAGTAGCAATAGCAGCCCCAGTGTTTGAGGAGTTACTGTTCCGAGGTTTCCTGCTACCTTCTCTGACCCGATATCTGCCAGTAGGCTGGGCGCTGCTCTTCAGTAGTATTCTTTTTGCGATTGCCCACCTCAACTTGTCTGACGTGCTGCCATTGACTGTCCTGGGCTGTGTCTTAGGCTTTATCTACCTGCGCTCACGTAACTTAATGGCTCCCATGCTGCTGCACAGTTGCTGGAACAGTGGCTCCTTCCTAGCTCTGCTGATCTTGGGGGGCAACACCTAGTCGAGACCAGCAGTCTCAATTAATTGGCTAGAGAGTGACAACAACTCAAGCTTCAGGCTGCGGCTGCAGGTAGCTGTAAAACAACCGCACTGAAGCCATCACTCCGACGCTCGCAAGTCAGACCGCCACCCTGAATCTCAACTCGCTTACAGCACAGAGCGATCTCAGGGGCAAAATCTTCAGCACTATCAGCAGCGACGAAGCGCTGGGCTGCAACCCACAGGCGCACGCCTTTAGGAGCTACGGCGGCGGCACCCACAATTAAAGGACTATTAGGCTCAGAGTGGCGACGAGCTCGTCCTAACAACTCCATGAGCACGGCCTCGGTTTGCTCAGAGTCTGCCAGTAAGGGTGGCAAGGGCGACGCGAACTCCCGCACTAACCGCTCACCGAAACCAGAGGTTACCAGTTCTATCAGGGGCAGGGTTGGTAAGGGTCGTAGGTCTAGAGGGATCTGGCCAGCCTCCAATTTCTGCAGTAACAGAGTATCGCTCACCAAGCTGCTTAACCCCTGAACCTCGCCTGTGAAGGTAGCTAAGGGTGATACCCAAGCCTCGACCGGCTGGTTCTCAAGTTGGTGGAGCTGAGTCTCGAAAATTTGCAATGAACGCTGCGCACGCTGGCTCAAAGCAGTTAAGACCCGTCGCTGGGCGGACAATTGCTGCCTGAGCCGTTCGTTCTCAGCTCGAATGCTATGCAAGCAGGGCCGCTCAGGCGCAACTAACGCTTCGGTTACAAAATTTGACATTAGTGTTAAGTTTTTTATTAAAAGCTTAACGATTAATGTAACAGAACTTCTAGGCAGGCTCAATCCCTCAAACTGCCTGTATGTGCCGGCTCTGGGCCAGAAAGCCGACAGAGGTTGCTTTAGATAAAATTAAGGACTGCGACAAGGTTCGCAGTCATTCGAGCATGAAGTCTACGAAGTCTACATTGTCTACAGCTGAGGGCGAGGACAGAAAACGGAGGCGTTTAGAGTCCAGCCAGAGCTGCGACTGAGACTTTGCCAGCCACGGCTTGAGCAACTTGTTTGAGCGCTTGGGCAGACATAGACTCTGGCTTAGACAAAGTAATGGGTAGACCAATATCTCCTCCCTCGCGCAGCTCTATTTCTAGGGGGATACAGCCCAGCAAAGGGACGCCTAATTCCTGAGCTGTGCGTTGGCCGCCACCAGAGCCAAAGATGTCATACGTCTTTTCGGGTTGGTCGGGGGGAATGAAATAACTCATGTTTTCGACAATGCCCAGGATGGGGACATTGAGCTGTTGGAACATGCGTAGCCCCTTACGGGCATCTAGTAGCGCTACCGTTTGCGGTGTAGTAACAATCACGACCCCGGCCATTGGTACTGCCTGCGCCAGAGTAAGCTGGGCATCTCCTGTGCCAGGAGGCATATCAACGATTAAGTAATCAAGCTCGCCCCAATTCACCTGATAGAGAAACTGACGAATCACGCCATTAAGCATGGGACCCCGCCAGATTACCGGCTGGTCTTGGTCAATCAGAAAAGCCATCGAAACCACTTTGACCCCGTGGTTAAAAGCAGGCTGAACAATATCCTGGCCATCCGGGCCTTTCTCGACAGTGATTGAGTTGCGCCCTAAGCCCAACATATTGGGCACATTAGGTCCGTAAATATCGGCGTCAATCAAACCTACTTTGGCTCCTGACTCGGCTAGCGAAACCGCAATATTCACAGCTACGGTGCTCTTGCCAACTCCGCCCTTACCACTGGAAACCGCCAAAATATTTTTGACTCCGGCAATACCACTTCGATCAGGTAAAGCTTTTTGTTGAGGAGTCTCAGCTGTGACCTCAACGCGAATCTCGCCTACTCCAGGGAGGGTTCGGATCGCGGTTTTGCACTCATCAACGATGAATTCGCGCAAGGGGCAGGCAGGCGTAGTTAGCACTAGCGTAAAGCTGACATCACTGCCATTGATCTCTACATTGCGAATCATATTGAGATCCACCAAGCTCTTGCGCAGCTCTGGATCCTGTACTGGGCGAAGAACTTCTAGGATCGAGTGGCGATCCAGGCTTTGAGGCTTTGGGGTCACGGACATGGGGCTGAGGCTAGAGAGACTATTTGAGATCTTACTTTGGATCTTAGAACTCACAATTCTCTAGCCAGAGGCACCTTCGTGTCTCTGGCAATGGACCTACAACAATAAGCAGGCCCTGTGCACAGAGCCTGCCTCTACTCAATTAACTAGTCTGCTCATTGGCTCGATTTAGGGAGCCTGGCAATCACTAGTCGCTTAACACCCAGCCGCTTAACCAAACAGCTTGGCTGCTAAATTAACTTAGTAACCGTTTTCTGGCGAGTAGTCGTTGGGACGATCAGTCAAGCCAAATTCAAAAGTGATCTGCCGAACACCGGGGACTTCACGCACTTGTTCTACAATTTTGCGTCCGGTTTCTGCATCTTTAACAGAGCCAGATAGGATAACTTGACCGCTCGCTGCCTGTACAACGACGTCATCACCCACCTTAGACTTAATTGCTTTTACAATGTCGGTATCACTCTGCTGTTGAACAGTGTTGTTACCGGTCTGTTCGTTGACAGTTTCAAGACCACTGTACTGACCGGAAGCAGGAGACACACGTAGATTCTCGTTGAGTGCTTTCTGGTCTCTCGGTTGAGTGCTATTGCCAAGTCCCTTGATCTGCTCAGAAGACAGCCCTGTGCTAGAACGCTCTTTCCCTGCACCAAAAGCGGCTAGATTCACAGAGGCCGTTGCTGGCAGGGTGCTACCCAAAGTTAGAACCGCAATGCACAGCAAAGTCACAGCAGTCCGTAGTAGTTTGGCGGGCTGAAGCCAAACTGAACCAGCTTGGGCAATGGCACCAAAAAATCGAGAGGACGTCCGCATGATTTGTTAACCTCTAGCTTTTACTCAAATCTCTTCGTCTAGCGTCCCTTGCTGCTTCCAAGTTGACCATCCATCAGCCGATAGATTGCCCACCTAAAAATTCCTCTACCTAATGACGTAAACAACAGTAAAAACCTTGTTCTAGCGTTCCTACTAAAAGCGGTCTTTACAAAAATAAAACTAGTGGTGACAGATTAGGCAATACACTCCTAAGCTTTGAACAGCTAGCTGGCTCATATTTATTGCATCCTCCAAATGAAGTATTTATGTCAAATGTTCCTGTAATTTAGCTGGGTTATAGTGTCTCGCCTCTTGAAGTCTGATATCCTGCTGGCAGATCGTGAGTAGTGCCGACCTAAGTTGCGAGGACAAAGCGATGGCAGACCCTACAAAGGGCAGGCCCAGCGAGTTCCCTTTGGAGCTGGACCTGCAGCAGCAGCAGGCAGAGATTCTAGCCGAACTGGGCTCGCTTCTGAGGCAGCAGCGTGAACACCAGGGATTATCAGTTGAAGATATTTCTGGCAAAACTCTGATTAATCCTCGTCACCTACGCTCGATTGAGGATGGGCGCCTCGATTTGTTGCCAGAGGCGGTCTATATTCGAGGCTTCATCCGTCGGTTTGCGGATGCAGTTGCGTTGAATGGCAATGAGATTGCTTCTACTTTCCCCGCATCCCTTTCGCTGGCAACGGTCACTTCGCCCCAGAGCAAGAAGCAGTTGCCTTCACCCATCAGCAGGCTACCGGCACCGGACTCTCAAGTAGCTCCCTTCCGCCTACATTTACCAACTGTTCCTGTCAAATCACTGCTGCGTCCGCCGCTATCCTGGCTGGCTCTGGGGCTATGCAGTCTTGGTTTACTGGCTTTGGCCCAACCTGCGCTCCAGCAGTTAGCTAAGTCTGATCCCCTCAGTTCTAAAGCTTCGTCCTCAAAACAGGCAACCAAGCAGACGGCCTTGCCGCCTAGCCCAGTTGCTTCTCAGCTAGCCTCTAACGCTGAGGTTAAGGTAGCGGCCACTGGCGCCACTTCTGCACCCGTCAAGCTAAGTGTCACCCTAAAGGACAAGTCCTGGGTACGGGTCGTAGCGGATGGCAAGAAAGAGTTTGAAGGGACCTTGCCTGCAGGTAAGGTGATGGATTGGTCTGCCCAGGAGCGAATCGTTTTGCGGGTTGGTAATGGTGCTGGTGTTGTTGCTAGCGTCAATAACCAAGCGCCTAAGCCCCTTGGTAGCCGGGGAGAAGTGGTTGAGTTTGTTGCCTCTGCTGACCCTGACCCTATTCAGAGAAAACGGACTGAGCCTTGATTTCTGGCTTGGACCGGCTTTAGCTCTATTTCTGTTGCGAAAGGCGCGGGTGCTGGTATGATGATATTCCATGTCTGAAGAGTCGTAAGGCTACAAAGGCTGGAGCTTTGGGCAGAGACCAATTTGACTTCTGGGTCAAGATGGTTCCGAGCCTCCCCATCCGGAGAGATGGCCGAGTGGTTGAAGGCGCAGCACTGGAAATGCTGTTTGGGGCAACTCAACCAGGGTTCGAATCCCTGTCTCTCCGTCAAATTGAATCCTTCTTCAAATTGGAGAAGGACTTAAGCAACCAAACTCCCTGGGCCCTCCAGGGAGTTTTTGGTGAAAAGGCGAAGGACTGAAATAAGCTTTGCTGAAGGTTGCAGGAGCTAGAACTATTAGCTCGCTCTTCTTCGACCTAATCAACAGCACACTTTGAAGCAGGAGAAAGCCAATCTCTTGAGTTGGTTGCCAATGTAACTACATTTTCGCCCCGATCTACTTCCCTAGCTAAAACCAGTTAAGGGTTCAACCAGGTGATTTAGCAGAAAGTGTCAGACGACGGCTTAAGGCTCGGCAATTGCATCGGTCTAGAAGCTTCAAGCGGCAACAGAGATTGACGTCTCGTCTCATAATAGGAAAGATGCTTCATACTTCTTCATCACATGGCCAGAGATCTGCGAGGATTCCTCAAACAGCTTGAGCAGCGAGGACAGTTACGGCGGATTAAGGCCCTGGTCAATCCAGAGCTAGAAATCGCGGAGATCAGCGACCGCATGCTTCAGGCTGGTGGTCCAGCGCTGCTGTTTGAGAATGTAAAGGGTTCAGACTACCCCGTTGCTGTCAACTTATTGGGCACCGTGGAAAGGGTCTGCTGGGCCATGAATATGGAGAAGCAGCAAGAATTGGAGGCTTTAGGTGTCAAATTAGGCAAGCTGCAAAGTCCGAAGCCGCCTAAGAAGATTTCCCAGGCAATTGATTTTGGCAAAATTCTATTTGATGTGATTCGGGCCAAGCCAGGGCGAGATCTGCTGCCACCCTGCCAGCAGGTGGTGATTCGAGATGAGGCGGTAGACCTGACTCAAATTCCGATGATTCGCCCTTACGCAGGCGATGCAGGCCGGATCGTTACCCTAGGGCTAGTGATTACCAAAGACTGTGAGACGGGTACAGCCAACGTAGGCGTTTACCGTCTGCAACTGCAATCGTCCAACACCATGACCGTTCACTGGCTTTCCGTACGAGGTGGGGCACGGCATTTGCGCAAGGCAGCTGAGCGCGGTCAGAAGTTAGAAGTTGCGATTGCCTTAGGGGTTGATCCACTCATAATCATGGCAGCAGCGACGCCTATTCCTGTTGATCTCTCAGAGTGGTTATTTGCCGGGCTTTATGGTGGCTCTGGGGTGAATTTAGCCAAGTGTAAAACTGTCGACTTAGAGGTACCTGCTGACTCGGAATTTGTTTTGGAAGGCACAATTACGCCCGGAGAAATTCTGCCCGATGGTCCTTTTGGGGATCATATGGGCTACTACGGTGGTGTGGAAGACTCGCCTTTAATCCGCTTTCACTGCATCACACATCGTCGAGATCCGATCTATCTCACAACCTTTAGTGGTCGACCTCCTAAAGAGGAGGCCATGATGGCCATTGCCCTGAATCGAATCTACACACCGATTTTGAGGCAGCAAGTGAGTGAAATTGTTGATTTCTTCTTGCCAATGGAGGCTCTGAGTTATAAGGCTGCAATTATTTCCATCGACAAAGCCTACCCAGGCCAGGCTCGGCGAGCAGCTCTGGCCTTTTGGAGCGCGTTGCCCCAATTTACTTACACCAAGTTTGTGATCGTAGTAGATAAGAGCATTAACATCCGCGATCCTCGGCAAGTCGTTTGGGCAATTACCTCCAAAGTGGATCCTAGTCGTGACGTGTTTATTCTGCCGGATACCCCATTTGATACGCTTGATTTTGCCAGTCAAAAAATTGGTTTAGGTGGGCGTATGGGCATTGATGCTACAACAAAAATTCCTCCTGAAACGGAGCATGAATGGGGAGATGCTCTGGAGCCCGATCCAGATGTTGCCGCAATGGTTGACCGGCGTTGGGCGGAGTATGGCTTAGCGGATTTAAATTTGGGCGAGGTCAAACCAAATTTGTTCGGCTACGATATGCAGTAAATGCATAAGTGTAGATGGTCATCCAAGTGCGTTCTCTGCTAATGCTTGACGGGCACGCAAAATTATCATTGACCTAAGAAAAGCCTAAGAACAGTGCTTTACTACAAAACAGTTGGGGCAGGCTGAAGCTGCAGGTCAGACATGCAGGTTAGATAATGGGACAGGTCATTTCAACGATCAATATGAAGGATGGTGTAGGAAAAACCACCCTAACTGTTAACCTAGCAGCACATCTGGCAAGGGCTCATAATAAGCGGGTTCTAATCGTTGATTTAGACCCGCAAGTCAACGCTACCCTGAGTCTGTTACCTCCCTCTGAGTTTGTTCAGGTTAGGGAGGTTAACAAGACCCTGAGGTTCCTCTTAAAGCTGTCGATCGAGCGGGGTACAGCGACAACTGCTTCAATTGAAAGCGACTTCACTGTTCCAGTCAGAAACTTGATTGTCAGTAATGTCTGTGAAACGCAGGGGCTGGATTTACTGCCAGGGGACTTTCATCTCTACGATGAATTTGAAGTCTCACAGATGCTGCACAGTCGTGCCTTAGAGGCATCACGCAATTCTTCTGAGGAAAAGTCAAGTCTCAAAACCTTTGAGCAGCTTTGGAACGATTTTGCAGCAACGCTGATTCGAGATATCTTATCCCCTGTGATTCAGGATTACGATTTCGTGTTTATTGATTGTGCACCAACCTACAATCTTTTGACTCATAGCAGCATTATCGCCAGTAATTTTTATCTGATTCCAGCCAAGCCAGAGCACCTATCTGTGGTTGGCATTCGTTTACTCAAAAAGCGAATTGATAAGTTGAGCCAAGACAACCCTTCTGCCAAGATTCGTCTGTTGGGTATTGTCTTCACTATGTCTGGCGGTGCCGGAGGGCAATACTACAGAGAAGTTGTTCAGCGAGTCGGTGATGAGTTCGAGTCGGAAGGGGTATTTGAGACAGAAATTCCCAACAACGTTGATGTTGCTAGAGCTTTCAAAACCTCTAAGCCTGTGGTACTAACTAGGTCTAGCTCTAGTGGCGCCATGGCCTTTGCAAAGCTGACCCGAGAATTTCTGTGGCGGCTGCAAACCCTTTTGATCAAGAAGCAGATCCGCTAAAGCTCGCTTTACCTGAAATCAAGTTAGCACCATAAAAACTTTTAGTCTTCTAATATGAGTTCTTCAAAACCGCTGTACTCGAATACTACCTCGTTAGAGCTAATGCAATCTCTTGCGATCATTCATCAAGCACTTGAGCAGTTAAACCTGGTGCAGAATGCTCAGTTGAATCCTCTAGAGGTGCATGCAGTTCAAAGTTACTATGCCTTAGTTAAAGATAAATTCTTAGCCCAAGAGCAGCTATTTGCTCATTTGTCGGTACCTGAGACTCTCAGCACAACTTTGGAGTCTGAAGAACGCAACGAACCAGAGCCGAGCAAGCCGGAACGATCTAAACCCACACGCTCGAGAAAGAACTCCCGACCCGTTGAGAACAACAGCACCAATTCCAGCGAGAAGGCTAGCGAGAAACCCAGTACCAAGAAAGCTAGTGCTCAAAAAACTAGTGCCCACACGAACAAAAAGTCTGTTAGTCCCAAAAAGACTCGAGCAGCTACCTCAGATACTTATGAAGCAGTCAAGACAATGTTTGAGAACTTAGAGATTTAGCTGTAGCTTACTCTAGCTCAATCGCACACTATTTAGGGCCTCTGCACCTCAGACGACTGATTAAGCAACTACTTAGCCAACCAAAAGGGCAACTCTCAGTAGTAGCTTCAGTAAATCTACTGTGGCAAATATACTGTTAATGCTTCTGCTTCAGTAAATCTACTGTGGCGAATCTACTATAGTAAATCTACTGTTAGTGCTTCTGATCTCACGCCTGAAACACTCGTGAAGATACAGTGAATTCCGTAGCTTAGCTAACTAAACCAGTGTCATACCGGCTAAACTTCGATCAGTGCGAATACGGGGGGACAATCTAGGCAGTTCAGACTCTAAGGGTATGAAACGTGATTACCTCTAGGGCTCAGCACGCTTGGAATAGGCCACGATCTTAAACTTAAGAAACCTAGACTGACAGGGCCTACGTTCTGCTGTGCCCTGTCAGTGCCAGCTCTGTTTCCAATACTTTCCTACCTACAATCAGGACTATTACGGATGCTCAAGCAATTCTTAGCTGGCGCCATTGTAACTGGCGCTTTGACTTCAACGGGTTTTCTACAAGCTGCACCTGCAGAAGCCTTTAGTTTATCCATTTCGCCTCAATATGGCAGCACTGAAAATACAGGATCTGCCGCTAGCTTAGGTTTTAACTTTAGCCAGGTTGGGGCAAATGTTTTACTGGATCTAACAGTCTCTAACACCACCAATGGTACTCAAGGGCTGGGCGCTACTCAGTCAACTCTGGTTGGTGTAGCCTTCGATTTACTTTCAGGCGTCAGCGTCTCTTCCTATAACGCTAATGGCAGTGGTTTTACAAAGCTTTGGAGTGACAGTACAGCTACGCTCAATCCTGCCAATCTCTTCGGCACATTTGATGTTGGAATTAGTCCTCCCCGCAATAGTTTCGCGGGGGGCAATCCTCAACAGGGCTTGACTGCGGGCAACTCCACCAGTGTTAGCTTTTTGCTCAGCGGCAATTCTCTTAATGCATCCAATCTTGGCAGTGCCTTTTTAGCTGGTTTTCAAGATGGTTCGTTAAGGGCAGCAGGCCGTTTTCAGCAGGTGAATGCTGGCGGTGGCAGCGATAAAGTCAGAGCAGGCGTTCCTACTCCTCCCAAGCCAGAGCAGCCCCCAGAGACCCCCAACCCAGAGAAGGTACCTGAGCCCAGTGCCATTAGCGCGTTAGTCCTGGCTGGCCTTGTCATTCTTAAAGGTAGAAAAAGGCAGAACTCAGTGCCTTCCAGCCTCTAGGTACTGGCTTAGCAAACTCAACTCGATCCACTTAGCCAGATCCACTTGGCTTGAGTGTGAAAGTTAGATGTATTGCCTCTCTTGAAACTCAGTTTGAACAGAGTACTTGGGAGAGGTGATACATCTTTTTTTAAGTCAAAAACGTTCTCCAACTGCCCAGGCAACTTCAACCAAACTAGTTACTAGTAGGAAGAACTGAAAGCGAAACCGTAATACTCAAGTGCACCACATCTGAAGCACTTGTCCCTTCAGGCTCTGCCCTAACCAAGGGGTATTGTGCGAGAAGCTTTTGAAATTAGCAATTTCTACTAGCCAAGTTTGGGCCGGATCGAAAAGGATCATCTCAGTCGCTTGCCCTTCAGTAATCATGGGCGGGTCTTGATTCAGACACCAAGCCGGATCTGTGCTCAGACTGCGCCAAAGCTCCAAAGGCGTCCAGAGCCCAGGTTCCACCAATGCCTGCCACAACAGCGGTAGCACCAACTCCAAGCCAATCATGCCAGGTGGGGCTTCGGCAAAAGGCACTGTCTTTTCTTCGTAAGTCAGAGGCGTATGGTCCACAGCAATGGCATCCAGTACACCCGAGCGCAAGCCGGTCAACAAAGCAGCTCGGTCGCTCTCCTGGCCTAAGGGTGGGTCAGTATGAAGGCTGGGGTTGTAGCTGCGGACTTGCTCGTCGGTTAGCAGCAGGTGAAACCAGGGGACACTAGCCGTCACCGGTAATCCACGCGCTTTAGCCCCTCTAATAAGTTCTACGCCACGCGCCGTTGAAATCCGCATCAGGTGAACGGGTGTTCCTGTTGCAGCGACCACTTCCAGTAGAGCTGCCAGAGCTGCTGATTCGGACATCGCCGGGTTTCCCGGCAGGCCAAACTGCAAGGACCAATGTCCCTCCCGCATCACGCCATCCCCGGCCAGACCCCGGTTAAGAGGCCACAGCATGATTGGTAACCCCAGTGGATGGGCATATTCCAGCAGCCGTCGCAACAGTGCCAAATCCCGGAGAGGCTGGCCATCCGTAAAACCGAGCGGTTTACCCTCTGCTAACTCCGCCAGTTCAGTAAGTTGTTCACCTCGACAACCCAAGGTCACCGCTGCCCAAGGCAACAGACAAGGGCCATCGGCAGGGATATGCTCTTGCACAAAGGCCAGAGCTGCGGCATTGTCCACCGGCGGACGGGTACCTGGGAGCAGCCCGATGCGGGTATATCCCCCCCTACGGGCAGCAGCCCACAGCGAGGCTAGTGTTTCACGTTCTTCAAAACCGGGCTCACCACATTGACTGTAGAGGTCAACTAGTCCTGGTCCTAAAATCAGACCCGAGCAGTCTTGTGACCTGGCATCCTCAGGTCCGTCACCTAGGGAAGCAGCAATCTGTGCCACTTTGCCCTGCGCGATCAGCACATCAACGACTTGATCAGTGTCAGCGACTGGATCTAGCAGTCGAACCTGGCGTAGCAAAACGGGATCTGCGGGTGCCGTAGACGCGTTCACAATGCCCCTGCTGCTGTACGGTCGAGCACTCCACCTAAGTACGTGGTAATGTTCAGGGCTTGCACTAAAGGCGGCCCAGCCGGACCTTGAGGATAATCAATCACGCTGACTGCCCCGTTGCCTTGCTTGAAACACCAGAAGTGTTCTGGTTTCAAGCCTAATAGATCAGCCAGAATCGCCTTGTTTACAGCATCATGCGCAACCACTAGGCTAGTGCGCCCTTCGCCGGTCGCATTCACTGCCTGCTGCCACGCACTTGTCGCTCTCATCCAAACCTGCTGAAGATTTTCGCCTTCCGGCATTTGCACCTGCTCCGGGTGCCGCTGCCATTGCTGAAGTAGGCCAGGAAAACCTGCTTCGATCTCGTGCTCGTACTTGCCTTCCCATAGACCGTGGCGGATCTCCATCAGGTCGTCCAGGAATACCAGGGACAGCTCTGGGTGATGGCGCAGAATAATCTCCGCGGTTTCGCGTGGGCGCAACATTGGACTGCTAAAAGCTGCGTCCAGCTTCACTGAGCGCAAGAACTCCGAGGCTTGCTGAGCCTGCTGACGGCCTGTGTCGTTGAGGGGCACGTCGATCTGACCCTGAAAGCGCTGCTGACGATTCCACTCCGTTTCACCATGCCGTACCAGCAACAGGCGTGGCCCTTGGTGATTGGGCTTGAACTTAGGTAGCGGCGAGCCACCCAGATGCCCCGTCAGGTTTAGGGACTCAATGACGCAGCGGCCCTCTTCTGAGACATTGAGCACACTGATGCCACAGTTCGACTGCTGCAGGGCGTGATAGCGATCGGGCTCAAGGCCAACAGCCGTGCTAATCAGCGCCCGATTGATACCGCTGTGACCTACGAGCAACACGGTTTCACCCGGATGCTGAACCAGCATTTGCTGCCAGAAGTCGCGGGCCTGCACCATCAGATCCAGGATTGGAAAGCGGTTGCCCATCTCCAGACGATGCGGCTCCTCGTGCCAAAGGCGGTACTGATCCGGGTATTTTTCACGCACCGCTTGATGGTTGAGGTTCTCCCACTCGGGCAAGTTGACCTCATACAGCCCTTCTGAAGTTTGGGGAGTTGGCGGTGACTCGAGTTGCGAAAGAATCCCTTCAGCGGTGCGCCGCGCGCGTTGCAGGGGGCTGGTGTAAACAGCGTTTAGCTTGAGGCTGCTCAACGCCTTGCCCACCTGCACAGCTTGGGCATACCCCTTCTCACTGAGCTGGGAATCGTCACAGCGCCCTTGGATCAAGCCCAAGGCATTGTAAGTACTCTCGCCGTGGCGGACGAGGATGATTCGCGTAATCAGGGGTGTGCCCTCCGGGTAAAGTCTTCTGGCTTTGGCAAGCAATCGCCAAAATTTTACCCTGTCGCTGGGTCTAACGTTCGCCAATCGTGCGAGCGAGCAGAACCGGACAGCTAGCATTGACTCGGACATAGTCGGAAATCGAATTGCCGAGTAGTCGATCTAAGTCAGGCAAGCCACGGGCAATGGTGGGTCGCCGGTCAGGAGAGCCTAGAACAATCAGGTCAGCATTAGCCTCGTCAGCAAGGCGGCAAATCTCTCGACCGACATCGCCAGTTCCGAAGTAAGTTTTGTAAGCAACGCCCTGCTTTTTGGCTTCGTTGATCGCAGCAGCTACGACTGGATCGTCCTTTTCTGGGTTAGCAGGCTGGTCCTTGCCTTCGGTAACTCGGGCAAGCAACAGTTGCCCCCCCTTGAGCCCCTGCATCAAGCTCAACGCAAATTTGAGGCGCTGGGTGCTGGGCTCAGAGGCATTGAGCGCAACCATGACCCGGTTGAGCTTTTTGAGATAGATGTCTTCCTTGACCAGCAGCATCGGAGTAGAGGTGAGCTGAAAGACATACTGGCTGACCGAGTCCTTCAGAATGGACTGAATGCGACCTAGCCCCCGCGAACCCATAATGATCAGGTCCGGATTCACTTCTGCTGCTGTTTTGACAACGATGTCTTTCGGATCGCCTTCCTTGAGCACAGCCGAGTAGGAGAAGTCGGAACTCAAGTTGAGAGTGCGAGTAGTTTGGCCCAGAATGTTCTGCCCCACGACGCGCTTATCGTTCATTTGCTCGGCTGACACCTGGGGTGAAACCACGTGCAGAGCCGTAACATTGACACGTCGTCCTTGTAGGGCCGGTAGCTCCAGTAGGGTCAAAAACATTTGTTCCGACCGGCCTGAGCCATCCACTGCCAGCAGGATGTTTTGCAGCATCTCAAAGTTCCTCAATGTTCCCAAACAGAAGCATAAAGTTTGTTAGGAACGAGCGGCTTGATGCTTACATTTATTCATCCGGCTATCCATCCCTATAACTCAGTAGACTCAGTAGCCGGGCTTAAGGAGCTAAGGGCTTGGGCAGCTACAGACGGGCTTGTTGAGATACTGAGTGCTTGGCCGTATCAGTTTCGTTGAGCGGCTCGCCGCTCACATGCACAATCACTTCCCGCTGGTGTGGCCGTCTGCGGTGCTCCCACACGTACAGCCCTTGCCAGGTGCCTAAACCCAGTCTGCCTTGAACGACTGGAATATTTTCTGAAGTGTGGGTGAGAACACTGCGAATGTGAGCAGGCATGTCATCTGAGCCTTCGGCAGTGTGCTCGTAGAGCCGGTTGTCTTCTGGCACCAGCTTCGCCATGAAGCGCTCTAAATCGCCCAAGACATCAGGGTCAGCGTTTTCCTGAATGATCAAACTGGCAGAGGTGTGGCGCAGAAACACTGTACACAACCCCATCTGGATACCGGAGCGCTCCACCACCTCACGCACCTGAGCCGTGATGTTGTGTAAGCACTTACCAGACGTGCGAATTTGAAGAACTTGCTGATGGTGACTCATGCTCCCATTTTAGAGAGTGGCTTGGATTATGCTGGCGATATCAGTCTCTGATCGCCCGTGAGGAGCGTTCCCGTTGTGCTAGAGCTGCGAACTGCGTTGGAGTTGGCGACCGATGACGAATTGCGTGACTTGGCGGACCTGTTGTTTCGCCGCCGTTTTAACCCTTTAGACTACATCACCCTGCCCGAGCTGAGTGAGATCCAAGAGCGCTCGCGTTCAGAACTGATCGATTTGATTGAACAGCGCTTCTGCTACCTGGCCGCTGATGGCGTGACCGTCCTGCGAGGGCAGACCCAACGGCTGAGCTATCACCAAGTCCTCCAGACAGTGTGCAAGCATCTCAAGTTGCCCTGTTCGCCACACCTGAGTGTTGTGGATTTAGAAGCTGAGGTGTTCTTAAACTTGATGGGTCGGATCTGGCAAAAGATGACCCCACCCGATCGGGCCCGTCTGTCTGAACGCTTCCGCACTGCTTTACGGCGCACCACTCGGCGCAGCGAAGTGCTAGCTCACCATCTGAAAGCTCAGACCCAGAGTGCCGATCCCTTGCGCCTGATTCTGGAAGGAGGGGGTGCCCTCGCTGTCAGCGCTATCGTCAGACCGCTGCTGCTGAACTTGGTCGCTCGCCAGCTTGCCTGGCACTATGCGGTTTACCAGACCGGACAGCAAATGGCGCTCAAAGGTGGAGCTGCGTTGGCAACGCAAATCCAGGGCCGCTTTGCCATGCAACTAGCAAAGCGGGGCATGGCGGTCAGTGCTGCTCGTTATGGCGCGCTGCGGGCGACCTTAAGTGTGGTCGGTCCAGCTCTATGGACTTGGTTCCTGGCCGATCTGGGCTGGCGAATGATCACAACCAATTACGCCCGCATTATTCCGGCGATTTTCACCCTGGCTCAAATTCGCCTAACTCGGTCCAGTGACTTCGGCGACGGTCAGTTGACGTGGGAATGCCCACCCGCCTGATTCAGAAGCATCCCCAAGCTGACCTGCACGGACCTTGGGTTCTGCTTCAGCTCGCAGTTCTTACCTTGCCCTTCAGCCCCTTGGCTGCGGGGCTGTGTGTGCTGACGATGATCGGTTGGGTCTTCAAGCAGCGCTGGCAGTTCGTGCGGTCTGATTGGCTCAATGGCCTGCTAGCGGGGTTGAGCCTTTGGCTGGTACTGAGCAGCTTTTTGGCTCCGGATCGAGTGTCAGCCTGGTTAGGCTTAGCTAATTTTCTACCGCTATTTGCTCTATTTGCAGCAGCTAGCTTGGTTATCAACACACCCCAACAGATACAGCGCCTGGGCTGGCTCTTATTACTGGGCTCGGTACCTGTTGATCTAATTGCCATCGGTCAGCGCTTCTGGGGCTGGAGCGGTAAGGTGCAATGGCTGGGCAGTTTAGTCAACCTTGAGGTAGACCCCACTGGTAATCCGGCCTTTCGCCCCTCTTCTGTCTTCGACTACACCAATATTCTGGCGTCCCACCTCATCTTGGTATTGAGCCTGGGCCTGGGCTTGCTGTTGTGGGAGTGGCGGCGGGGCAAACACTGGCGCGCTATAGCAGGACTAGCTGCAATTTTGGGCTTTGGCGCTGGAGTGATTTTACTGACCGAGACTCGCAATGCTTGGGCGACGCTGCTGCTTGTAGGAGGGGCTTATGCTCTGTTTTTGGGCTGGTGGTGGTTGCTCGTGGGTCTAGGCGCAATTGCTGCTGCGACTTGGGGAGCCGTAAAGGGACAGCCTCTGCTGCAACGGGTAATACCGGAGTTCATTTGGGGCCGCTTTGCCGGTCGTCTGGACCCAAATCCACCGGTGCCAACTCTGCGCTGGACACAGTGGCAATTTGCCTGGGACCTAGCCCAGCAAAGGCCTCTGACGGGCTGGGGCTTACGCAATTTCACCGCTCTTTACCAAGCCAAGACTGGCTTCTGGCTAGGGCATCCTCATAATTTTTATCTGATGCTCTCCGCAGAGACAGGTCTGCTTGCCACGCTGGCTCTGCTGTTGTTGATCGGTTGGGTCGTTGTTTTAGGGGTTCAGGCCTTTATTAGGCTAAGGCGGACTAAGCCTGGGGATGCCCTGCTGTTGTTTAGTGCGCTGGTTGCCCTGGGTAGTTGCGGCGTGTTTGGCCTATTGGATGTGACGATGTTTGATGTTCGCATTAACATCCTGGGCTGGTTACTGCTGGCCATGGTGTGTGGGGTCAGCCGCAACACTATACAAAAACCGGACATACAAAGACCGGGTGGTGATTACACCACCCGGTCTTGAGTCAAATTGACTTTGAGCGAGGACGAAGGCAATTAACTTTAGGCGTGATCAGCCTTCGGTTTAAGCGACGACAACCTGCTTCTTCTTGGGAGCGCCAAGTTCGCCTTTGGCGTACTTAGCAGCAAAGTCATCCAGGGAGACCGCCTTGATCTTGGAAGCATGTCCAGATGAGCCGAAAGCTTCGTAGCGCTCCTGACAAACCTTTTGCATGTACTTGATCGAGGGCTTGAGGAAGTGACGGGGGTCAAACTCCTCAGGCTTCTGAGCCAAGGCTTCACGCACAGCAGCAGTGATTGCCAAACGGTTGTCGGTGTCGATGTTGACCTTACGCACACCGCACTTGATGCCCTTTTGAATTTCTTCTAGGGGCACACCGTAGGTTTCAGGGATCTTGCCGCCGTGCTGGTTGATCAGAGCTAGCAGATCTTCCGGCACTGAAGAAGAACCGTGCATGACCAAGTGGGTGTTGGGCAGACGGCGGTGGATTTCTTCGATGCGGCTGATTGCCAAAATTTCGCCCGTGGGTTTGCGGGTGAACTTGTAAGCGCCGTGGCTGGTGCCGATTGCAACCGCTAGAGCATCCACACCGGTTTGCTCTACGAAGTCAACTGCTTCATCGGGGTCGGTTAGCAGTTGATCGTGAGAAAGGGTGCCTTCAAAACCGTGACCGTCTTCCTTGTCACCCTTGCCAGTTTCCAGGGAGCCCAAGCAACCTAGTTCACCTTCAACACTGACGCCGATTGAGTGAGCAACCTCGACCACCTGGCGGGTGACATCGACGTTGTACTCATAGCTGGCAGGGGTTTTGGCATCGGCTTCGAGGGAGCCATCCATCATGACGCTGGTAAAACCGTTGCGCATGGCAGAGTAACAGGTTGCCGGGCTGTTGCCATGATCTTGGTGCATGGCGATGGGGATGTTCGGGTAGGTCTCCACCGCAGCCAGAATCAGGTGACGTAGAAACGCTTCGCCAGCGTAGGTACGGGCACCACGCGAGGCTTGCAAAATCACTGGAGAGTCAGACTCTTGGGCAGCCCGCATGATTGCCTGGATCTGCTCCATGTTGTTGACGTTGTAAGCCGGAATGCCGTAGCCATTTTCTGCCGCGTGGTCCAGCAGCAGCCGCATGGGTACAAGCGCCATAGATTTCCTCCTGGTTTCTCGCTCTAGGTATTAAGACGGGTTCGGGCGAGGGTTTGATATAGCAATCTTAAGATACTTTTCAGGATCCGTCGCAGAGCTTTTTCCGGTTGTGTTGTCCTTGAGCAAATTCCAAAAAGTATCTCAAGGGTTATTAGGCGTGAACAGGGCTGGGCTGACTGACCTGAGTGAGCAAGGTTTGGAGTGCTTCGCCCTCGATTACCTCGGTCTCCAGAAGTTGTCCAGTAATGGTTTCCAGAAGGTCTCGATTAGCGTTGAGGATATCTAGAGCTTGCTGATGCGCTTGGTCAACAATTCCTTTGACCTCGCGGTCGATCGCTTCGGCGGTCTGTTCGCTCACTGCACGACGAGCATTAGCACCCCCGTTGCCCAGGAACATATTTTGTTGGCCTTGCTCGTAGGCTAGAGGACCTAGCACCTTGCTCATGCCATAGGCTGTGACCATGCGCTCGGCTAACTCTGTTGCCCGTTGGAGGTCGTTTGAGGCTCCTGTCGTGATGCTGCCAAAGATGATTTCTTCAGCTGAGCGCCCGCCCAAAAGGGTAGCGATTTGGTTACGTAACTCAGCTTCGTCCATCAGGAAGCGGTCCTCGGTGGGTAATTGCAGGGTGTAACCCAGCGCTGCCATACCGCGAGGCACGATGGAAATCTTTTCAACTCGACCACCAGTAGAGGTCATTGCTCCAACAAGAGCGTGACCGACCTCATGGTAGGCAACGATTTTCTTCTCTTTGTCATTGAGGACGCGGCTCTTTTTCTCTAAACCGGCCACTACACGCTCGATCGCTTCGGCAAAGTCTTCTTGAGCGACGGCTTCGCGACGGGCACGGGCCGCAAGTAGTGCAGCTTCGTTAACTAGATTGGCCAGGTCAGCGCCGGCAAAGCCAGGGGTGCGGGTGGCAATAGCTCGCAGATTGACATCGGGACCCAGCTTAACCTTCACCGAATGGATCTTCAGAATCGCTTCGCGTCCAGACAGATCAGGGCGGTCTACTAGAACTTGGCGGTCAAAGCGACCGGGACGCAGCAGGGCAGGGTCTAGGCTCTCCGGTCGGTTGGTTGCAGCCAGAACAATAACCGTGGCATCGCCAACCGCAAAACCATCCATTTCGGTCAGAAGTTGGTTCAGGGTTTGCTCGCGCTCGTCATTGCCGCCGTAGATGCCACTACTGCGAGACTTACCAATGGCATCCAGCTCATCAATGAAGATGATGCAGGGCGCCTGCTTTTTGGCCTGCTCGAACAGGTCACGCACTCGCGCTGCACCAGCACCTACAAATAGTTCGACAAACTCAGAACCCGAAATGCTGAAGAAGGTGACACCGGCTTCACCGGCTACCGCCTTAGCAAGCAGGGTCTTGCCTGTACCCGGAGGACCGACCAGCAGAACACCCTTGGGAATTCGAGCTCCGATTTGAGTAAAGCGCTGGGGGCTCTTGAGAAACTCAACGATTTCCACCAGCTCGGTCTTTGATTCCTCAACCCCAGCAACATCGGCAAAGGTCGTCTTGGCAGATTCGCCCTCGACGTAAACCTTGGCTTTGCTCTTGGTGATCGAGAGTGCCCCTTGAGGACCGCCGAAGCCACGGCCTGAGAAAAACTGGAAGATAGCAACAAAGATGAGTGGGGGAACTACCCAGCTCAGTAAGCTGGTCAACCAACCATTTTGAGCAGGCGGAGCTGCCGCAAACTCAACACCATTGGCTTCCAGAATCTTGGGCAGTTCTAGATCGAGGGGGATAGGCGTAGTGGCAAGGACTTGGGCGGGTTGGTCGTCTGTTGCCTTGAGCTGGTAGCGGATCTGGTTTTGACCCAGCGAAACCCGCGTAACTTGCTGCTCCTCAATTTGATGCACAAACAAGCTGTAGGGAACCTGGGGAATGGAAGGGCCAAACAGGTTTGGAAAAAATACATTCACCAGCAGAAACAGACTCGACAGCAACAATATGATGTTGGCGATCTGACGGCCACGAGGGGCACGAGGTTGGTCTTTGACGGCCATCGGACAGGATGCTCCACACTAGGGGCGATAGTTAGTACTGAGAAGTAGGAGACGGAGCCCGCTCTCCTATGTTAAGCAATGCAAAGATCCTGAGTATTTGTGCTGCGCTCGCCAAGGCAGGGCAGTCATCTACTCAAGCAGCTATCTCTCAAATAGTCATCTGCCGAAATAGTCAATAGTCAGCCGCTTTCAACTGCTCAATTAGCCTGTACACCTGCTGAGGCGTACTGCTGAATCCAGCTTTGTAGCAGGGGATTGACCAGGTCTGGCGCTTCATCTTGAGGGCAATGTCCAGCAGGAACAGTGACAAACTCCTGAACGCAGTCGAAGCGAGCCAATTCGCGCCCCAACTGTACCGGCTCCCACGGGTCGTGCTCGCCCCAGATCATTAGTGCTGGACAGGGCAGAACCGCTAGCAGATCCTCAGGGAGGGGCCCCTGAGAGTAGCGAACAAAGGCCAGGAAAACCTCGGCAGCTCCAGAACTAGCTGCCGGCTCCAGTAGCAGTTCCACTAGTTCATCGCTGACGGTTTCGGGACGACTGTAGGCTTTCAGCAAAATCTTGCGCACGGTGTTGCGCGTGCTCACTTGGCTGAAGAAGAAGCGCCCAAACGGTGCAAAGCTGAGTAGACCTTGCATAGCCGAAGCGCCAACACCGCGATACCAGGGCAGGGTTGCTCGCTTACGCTCGTGCAGCAGGCGCAGGGAACAATTCAGCAGAGCTACGGCTTTGACCAGTTCCGGTGCCTGCACAGCAGCCTGCATCGCCACAATACAGCCAATGGAGTTGCCGATCAGCAGCACGGGCTGCTCTGCAGTCCCCTGGGCTACCTCCCGGCAGAAATCTACGACCTGTGCCCCCCAAGTTTCGAAGGTATAGGGAACTTGTTCACCAGGCAGTAATTCCCCCCGCCGGTTAGGGGTGGGTTTCGCAGATTGCCCGAAGCCAATCAAATCGAGCGCGTAGACTTGAGCAACAGTGGCTAAAGCCTCCAGATTCTGTCGCCAGTGACCACTAGAGGCACCGAAACCGTGGATCAGAACCACAATGGGCTTACCAGGTTGGTTGACCCCGGCCTGTTGGTAAGCAATGGGAAAGCCCTGCCAGAGCCAGGTCAGTGTTTCGCGAGTGCAGGAGACCACCAGATTTAATTCCGTCCCTGTTAATGCTTCTTTACTAAATTGTGCCACTTTTGCTCAACACTGCTTTACAATCTCAGGGCGGATGCGCAGCCCAAGCGTCCTAGAATGACTACAACCTTGTGCTGATTTTTGCCGCATCTAGTCAACGGGCGTAGGTTTCAACCTTATGGAATGGCACGTCACCGATGCTCAAAGCCTTGCGATTATTGACCGGGAAATTGGCGACCACGCCTTTTCACCTTCCGAGTACGAAATTGTACGCCGGGTTATCTACGCAACAGCTGATTTTGAGTACAAGTATTTAGTTCAGTTCTCCGATCAGGCCTTGCAAGCAGGAGCCGCAGCCCTAGCAGCTCGGAGCACGATCATTGTAGATGTGCCCATGCTGCAAGTGGCAATTGCCCCCAGTATTCAAGCGACTTTTGCTAATCCGGTGTACTGCAGTATGGATGCTCTTACCCGACCGCAACGGGAGAAGTCGCGCACGGCCTGGGGCATTGCAACGCTAGCCCAGCGTTATCCAGAAGGCATTTTTGTTGTAGGCCAGTCCCAAACTGCCCTGACGACTTTAGTTGAGCTGATTGAAATTGAAGAAATTAAACCAGCTCTGGTAATTGCTACACCTTCAGGCTTTTTGGAGGCCGATGCAGCTAAAGAACGACTGCAAGACTCCCAAATCCCTCACATTCGGATTGAGGGACGTAAAGGGAGTGCTGTTGTCGCTGCGGCTATTTTAGATGGCTTAGTTGATTTGGCCTGGCAGGCCTATGGTCAAGAGGGCAATGGTCACAGCTGGGGCCATTAGGTTTCAAAGTTAGGTCTCAAAATTTCTGCTAAGCGTCGCTACCTAGGCTGCTCAATTCACTGGTATAAAGCCGACCACTGGGACGCAAGGTGATTAGGTCTTCAATGTTGCGCAGCATTGTGGAACAAATAGCGTCAAGGGGCAGATCATTGGGGTCGCGACCAAAGGGATTTTCGATCTCAATGCCAATCGCTTCAATGCCCAACAAAGTGAAGCTGATCAACGCAACCACAGGACCAGTAATCCACACCAGCTGATCTACCATTTGAAAAGGTAGAGAGAAAGAGTAGATCAACAGCAATTGCTTGAGGTGGATGGCATAGGCTAGAGGCATGGGCGTTTTGAGGATACGCTCACAAGCTCCTAATGCATCCACCAAGTCATCTAGTAGCTCGTGCATTGCAGTCAACTGATGGCTGCTCAAGCGCCCGCGTCGATGTTGATCCTGCAAATAATCGCCAATCCAAAAGGCGATTTCTAGGGGCGGATGGTTCATAGTTTTGAGTTTGAGATACTGTGAGGGCGCTAGCAACGCTTCCAGTTCGGCACTCAAAGGTTCTTGCCGCAGGTGCAGTTTTACGGCAACCGCAAAAGCCACAAGTAAGCGTAAAGTAGCGATCTTCTGCGTGCGGTCAGCAGGCTCCTCTTCAGTCACTGCCATCCAGAGCTGACGCGCCAAATTCCGCACGGTATTAGTTAAAGTCCCCCAAGCTTTTCGGCCCTCCCAAAAACGCTCATAAGCAGTATTTGTGCGAAAAACTAGCAACAAACCCAGCACAATGCTAGGAATGAGGCTACCCAGAACTGGTAGGGATACTGGCCAGCCCAACACATGTAAAACGGAGATCAGGCCACCGAAGAGCCCACAAATTAAAGCTCGCGGAAAGACCTCTGGAATCACCGAGCCTTGAAGCCGCAAAGCCAGTCTGAACCAATACAGCTTTTCGAGAGTCATTCGACTGCGTGCGCCTGCCAGACTTTACTTACTATTGCCAAAAATACAGCTTGGCAGGTCGAGTGTGCAAAGGCATTAGGTGCGCAGGGGCAAGGTTGCGGCTTGCTCAGGCGTCGGTTCGCTTTCTACTTCTACAGGTACCAATTCTGGTGGCATCAATTCCGAGGCCATTAATTCTGAGGGTATCAGTTCAACCTCAGTACCAGAGGGCAGCAAGGTCGGTTGAACTGGTCTGCCTCTAAGTAGGCCCGTCAAGCTACGAAGTTCAAGTTGTAGCAGCTGAATGACCTGTGGCACCGTCCAGGCAGGATTTTCACTGACCTGAAACAAGGGCAGAACCGCTACCAGCCGCAGAACCCCTGAGAGCGCAAAAAGCCCAAGTAGACCACCGGCGAACTCTGACTGGCCTAGATAACCACCCAAAGCAGCCCCAATAGCCCCTGAGACGCCCCCTACCGCTGCAACGCTGGCAAAGTAGGATGTATTCCGCGTAGTCGGCGCAATGCTGATTTGGATGTTGTGTGTGCATAAGTCCAGGGCCGCAGTGGTCGCTCCGATCAGCACGTGTAGCAGGGGCAACCAGAGCAGCATTGACCATTGATCTGTGCTGGTACCCAGCCAGAGGAATGGTGTCACCGCGACGCACAAGCCCGAGATGATCAGCAATGGACGGTTTCCCGTTCGATCTGCAACTCGACCCCAGAAGCGTAAAGTTAGGGTGTTGGCGGCAGCACAAATGCTGTTGTAGGCTGTGACCCAAACCAGACCGAGCCCCAGATCGTCCAGCAGGTAGACTGCAAAGAACGGCCCACTCAGATTGAGCGCAAAGGTCCATAGAGCTTGGAAGCCCAAGAAAGCGCGAAAATTGGGTTCTCGCAATGGGTGAACAGGTGGGCTATCATTACTGGCTGTCTGGTGCTGCTCAGCTTGGGGATTAACATCCACCATGTATACCTGGACTAGCAAACTCACAATGCCAGCAACAACTGCTAGCACTAGCAGAGCCCCATAGCCTTGTAAGCTCCCTCCTGACCAATGGTCAATCGCTAGGCCAGCTAGAGGCAGGCACAGTAGGGTGGTCACCCCAACCGTCATATTGCGAAAACCGAAATAGCGACCGCGCAACCGGGCAGGGACTATTGCTGCCACCCAGCTGAACCAGGAGGCGCCGCCTAAAGCACATAGCAAGCTAGATACAACAGCCACGCCCAGAATCAGCTGGGGAGTTGCCGATAGCCCAAATAAACCAGTCAAACTAATGGCCACTAGCAGCCAGAGGGAACGGGCCAACCCAAAGGTCAGCAGCCCGTAGCGCCAGCGACTCGTAGTCTGCTCTGCCAAGTGAGCGCCTACCGGCTGAGCAAGGTTGACCAGCATGGGGATCGCTGCCAATAGGCCAATCTCAAATGTGCTGGCCTGGAGCTCTAACATGCAATTGCTGAGCAGCACCCCACCGGTCACGCTGGAGAAGACTGTAGAGAAGATGCCATCCCAGGTTGAGGCTTTCAGACTGGTTCGGATGGCAGATTTAGACAAGTCAAGACCCATTAACTTCCCCGAATGCTCCTGTCGGTGGCTATTATTCCCTGGGGCTTAGAACTTTGAGAATCAGAACTTGTTCAACACTGATTTTGCCACTGACTTGAGAGAATTCTTAGCATCATTCAAGGTTTGGGCGATCGGTTGCTGAGTATGCAAGAAGACACGGGCACAGTTGCGTCCAGGCATTCCAGAAATCGAACCACCTGGATGGGTACCAGCCCCTGTTAAGAATAAACCTTCGATCGGCGTCTTGTAGTTAGCAAGTTCTGGCAAAGGTCGGAAAAACACCATCTGATCAAAGGTCATGTCCAGGTGGTAGTAGTTACCTTTCAAGGCTCCTAAACGCTCACCAAGTTCAGCTGGGCTCTCAACCCGACGGGCTATGACAGCATTTTTGAGGTTGGGGGCGTAATCAGCCAACTTGTCGAGCACCCGATCGGCAACCTTATTTTTGAGTTCGTCGGTCCAACCCGTTCCATTCAGTCCTGTTCCCTCAGCACCAGCAATTTGGTAGGGAGCGAAAAACTCGATCCAGAGTGTGTGCTTACCTTCGGGTGCCATGGAGGGATCTAACATCGTGGGCACCACGACATACATAGAAGGGTCCGAATCAGGAATGTTGCCAATGCTGGGTTCACTGTGAGCAATCTCAACCTGACGCACAGAATCAGCAATCAAAACCGAGCCAATTAGATATTCATCCTGATGATTGTGATGTTCAAAGCGCAGAGGCTCAGACAAGGCACAATCGATTTTGAGGATTGTTTCGTTATTATTGACGATCCGTCGATCTAAACGCTCGTGCAGGTTAGCATCTGCTGCATCTACATCACTCTTGTCAATCAAATGTAGAAATAGGCGTTTGGCATCAATATTAGAGATCACACCATGTTTAGCCCGATACTCTGTGCCATCTTTGACGCGCACACCAACAGCTCGGCCCTCATCGACTAGGACCTTTTGCACAAATTGTTCGGTCAGCACAACACCACCCTTGCTGTGCACCAATTTAAGCAGCGCCTGTACTAACGCGCCGGTACCACCTCGAGGCCGAGCCATGCCTGGATCGTGACGCATCGCCATCATCATGGCTCCGACCGAAAGGGTCTTTTGTGAAGGAGGGGCGCCCAATTCCGAAGCTAATCTCGCCAAAGGTGCTTTGAGAAATTCTGAGTCGAACCACTCGTTCAGAATGTCCTCAGGACTAGTCAGCATTGTGCGAATAAAATCTAGCGTTTTGTCAGGGCCTCCTATGACTGAAAGCAAATCTTTAAGCTTCGCACCATCGTAATTGCCTGTTATGTCAATGACTGACTTAGGTGATGCGTTGAATACCGGGATCATCGCGCCGATCACTCGCTGCCAAAAGTCAGCGAATTCAGCATATTTTTTAGCATCGCGTGAGCTGTAACGTTCGATCTCCGCACAGGTTTTTTCGACCGAGCGATGGCCTAGAAAATATTTGCCATCAGGATGCGGACAAAAAACGACAGGGTCACAATAAAGATATTCAAGACCATATTGAGTTAGTTCTAACTCTTCGACAACCGGCCCTAAATGAATAAATTCATGATCAATCGCACACAGATTAAACTTGAAGCCAGGTGCCTCTTCGGGCAGGCTTTCTTCTGTAGTAGCAGCACCACCTGGAACAGATCTTTTCTCCAGTAGTAAAACGCTATATCCTGCTTTTAATAAGTACGCTGCACACACCAGACCGTTATGGCCTGCGCCAATAATGATGACATCATATTCCTGCATGCCTAAGCTCCAACTCGTTTGACCTGAATTAGACTTTAGGGATTGAGCCAGGATTTCAGCGTCGCTCTCTAGATGGAGCTTTGAGCCGCAAGGGGAGTTCGCCGCTATGAGCTTGGTTGCTGGGAACGCTCCTGCCAGTCTTTAGCTACTTGGTCAATGCCGTAGAAGTTGCTCCAAAAAGCATCTACGATTGGCGTTGGCAGAACCTTAGTCATTAGAAACAGCAGAAAACCTCCCCCAGTTGCAGCGATGTAGCGAGGGCGGGGATGATGGTCTTCAAGGGATCGGAGAATCACTTTTGCCACCCGTTCAGACGTCCAAGCCCTGCTGCTCGTCTGCTGTTCTAACCCTTTTAGTTTTTCGAAGGCCGCTCGGTAGGGCGTTTTTTCAGGAGCAGCAACTGCCTGCTCTACTGCTTGGGCTGACGCTTTGAAGAAATTTGTGCTGACAGGACCAGGCTCTACTACACTAACTTGGATGTTGAAGGGAGCCAATTCCATCCGCAAAGTGTCGCTTAGTGATTCTAGAGCGAACTTAGAGGCACTATAAAGTCCTCCAAAGGGAAATGCCATTCGTCCACCTAACGAGCTGATATTGATAATGCGTCCTCCACCCTGATCTCGCATCGCGGGAATGAGTGCCCGGATTAAAGCTAGCGGTCCTAAGACATTCACCTCTAATTGCTGTCGAGCTGCAACTGCTGGGACAAGTTCAAGAGGACCCATCTGACCATATCCAGCATTGTTGATTAACGCATCCACTCGCCCAAACTTCTCCAGCGTTCGATGGGCTAGTGCTTCTGCCTGCTCTGTTTCAGCTAAGTCTGTAGGCAATATCAAAACTTGTGTTTCTGCTTTGCTGCATTGGCTGGCAACCGTCTCAAGCAGCGCAGCGTTACGAGCAGCTAAAGCCAAACGAATTCCTGGATACCGTTCTGCTAACAGTTGAGCTAAGGCTGCACCGATGCCAGAGGAGGCACCTGTGATCAAAACCACTTGCTCACTCAAAGACGATTTGTGACGCATAGAAGGTTAACTGAGACGGCTTTTCATGTTTTGAAACGTAGCATACCTCTGGAAGCCACCCCCTAATCCTCACGTCTGATTTCTTCTGCTCTGATTAACTGTTGTGTCTGATCCACCTCCAATAGTCATCTTGAACGACGGTTGGACGAAGCAGCCGTAACACCTTCATTCAGCTGCTCCAATACCAACAGCGGTGTGGGTTTTGCATTTTGATCCCAATGCATGGTTGCAATACGATCCTGAATTACGGGTTGCCAATGCTTGTCTACAACTACTACGGAGGGGGACAAAAATTTTTGAATACAGTGGATGACTTGAGCGACAATAATAGAAGTATCTTGCCCAGGTAGCTTCATCAGCTTAATCTGAATTCGAAAAAGCACTCGGGGTTTTCCATTTGGGATTTCATCTGGCTTGTCTTCAACGTCGAAGATCTGCTCGACTTGACGGCCTGCTGTGGGGATTCCCACCATGCCCGATCCAACTTGGCTAGACCGGAGAGCTACTGTCACCTTTTCTCGAACTTTGACTTTAAGCTGGTTCAAAATCATGGAATGGAAGATGTCTTCTGCCATTCGCATTCTTAAGTATTCTACGTTGATTTCCCTTGAGTGAATTAAATCTGGGTTCCGCTCCATATCCCCGATTGTTTTCAGGGCTAACTTTAGTTTTTTTTGTAGTTCTACATTCTTCAGCTCCTCAAATTTGAGCCTATCAAAAAGCTTTTCCAACTTGATTTTTCCAAAGATACCAAGAGCAACTAGGAGTAGCAAAAACACTCCTGAAGTTGCCATCCAGGGTTGAGCAGAAGTTGGCTCTTGTGCTCTTGCACTAGCTGCTGAAAGGGTTAAATGGGGCTCTAATAGAATTAGTGATGGTGACATGCTTGGCCCTAGCAAAAAGCAATATATATCCTACAGTGCCCCCTAAAGAAACTGTACCACCATTAGAGGGCGCAACAGGACCTAGCTCTGTTGTACGAATGTTTTAAGTATGATGAATTGTAATTCCCCGGTCTTGCATTAACTTCTCAAATAGGTCTGTCGGCAGCGCCTGCTCCACAGGCCAAACGCCAGGATTCTGCAGTTGGTGGGCCAGGAGAAGCTGCGCAATACTACCGGTACCACACCCTGCTGCGACCGTCGTATTCTCATGCACGAGGCTAGAGCAATAACGCGCTGGCTGACCGTTCTTCTGGCCGATAACTTCTGACCGGATGGCAACGCCAATGCCACTGAGTCGGTCAGTTAAGCCAGTCATCCTATGGCTAACATGTGCCAGAAACTCGATGGCTTGTGATTGTTTCATCAAAACCGGCGGAAACCAACGCGCCACTATCCAGGTGAGGTGATTGTAAAAATCAGGGACCGAACCAAATTTGGTGATTACTGTTTTGACCGGAAAGGCCTCCGGCAGCGTGAGCGCCTCCGGCATGTCAAACCAGTACACTTGAGCACGACCGTAGGGAGCAGGAAACTCTACCGTCTCTCGTTGACTATAGGGTTTAACCATCTGCCAATGCCCTTCAAGCCAAGCGGCGAAGGGGTGTTTGAGCCCTAGAAAAGTAGTGCGCATGACTGTTACGCCCGCACCACCAGATCCAGCCACAACATAACTCAGGTGGATCTGCTCGGCCTCATCTAATTGCTCCACCCCCTGCCGCACCATACTGTTGGAAATGCCAGGAAAAATTCCAGAGTTAATAACAGCAGTTATACCCGCTTCTTTTGCTGCTGTCTTACAAGCTAATGCCTGTAAAGTAAACGCTCGATCATCGCTAACATCTAAATAATTAACTCCGTTAGCAATACAAGTTTTCAGAACGCGAGTATCTCGATACCGAAAAGGCCCAGCACAATGTATAACCAGAGAAGAGCGAGCTACTGCAGCCTCTAGAGCAGCTCGGTCATCTAAATCTAAAGCCAGAAACTGGACCTGCTGCCCCATTCGCTCTGCAACTGGTACACCTGTTCCACTATCACGCCCTGTAATCGTGATCTCTGCATCTGTATGAGCAGCTAAATCCGCCGCCACACTGCTACCAATGCGTCCCCGCCCTCCCAAAACAAGAACTTGATTCGTCATAAAAAAGCACTATTTCCCTAATCACAACTTAAGTAATAGGAGTGGAGGGCAGCGTCACCCTTCAGGTGGAGCTTAAAAGTCTATCCTGAGTGCCTTGTTCCAAAAACACGCATAACCTCAAGATCTGACATGCATATACGTGTCTTTGGCAGCAACTGGGCCCGTTCCTAGCTTTTCTCAAGCGCGTCATTGTTGCGCACCAGATCCCTCTAATTCTTCTCTTAATTGGCGTATTTCTACCTCTACAAGTATTTGGCGAACTAGTAGAAGAAGTCTGGGAAAATGAGGGGGGATTCCCTTGGGATGCACCTATCCTGTTAGCAATTCATCAGACGGCTACCCCACAACTAGATGTTATTGCCTCAATGTTGACTCGCTTAGGGGTGTACTGGGGTGTTTTCCCTATAGCTATTATCATTACTTTTATGCTGCTTCTACACCGACGTTGACGTACGTTAGTATATGTAATCACTACCTTACTAGGCAGCATTATTCTCAACAGAGCAGCCAAAGTTTGACTACATAGAGTACGTCCCCACCTCTGGCAATCTATTGCACCAGAATATGATTATGGCTTTCCTATCGGTCATGCTATGTTAAGCATGACCCTGTTTGCAGTGCTGGTCATTCTAACGTGGGGAAGCCGTTGGTGCTGGCCTGTTGTGGTCTTTGGAAGCTTATTCGTATTAGCAATCGGCTGGACCCGCCTCTACCTAGGAGTTCACTACCCAAGCGATATTCTAGCGGGATGGATGGCCTCGATTGCTTGGGCTGTTGGGGTCAGCTTACTAATTCAGCCCCATCCAACTCGAGCACTCTCAACGAATGAGAAAAGGAAAGAACGTTCTCAGTAGTTGGCGTAGTCGCAATAGAGTAATCAAACGGCGAATTCTTGGATTGATCTGAGGCTCAACTCGAATCGCCTGAAGTTCTTCTTGCAGACGGGCATATTCAGCAGCAGTTAAAGGCCTTCCAGTAACTGGAGAACGAGCCTCCGTATATATGGCTGTACGTAAGATCTCCTCTGGCACATCTTCGACTGGAGGCAGGGCCATAGCTGGGCTACCAATCAATAATTGAAGCAACAGCACAACACCTAGAAAGTAGGATTTCATGCCAGATCTAGCAACGGTGGTCTAACTGCAACAACTGTACGTTAAAAAACGCAAGAATTAGAACTACCGCTTTCACATTGCAAGCGAGAGATAGCTATTGAAGCAGAATTAGTCAAGATAAGGACCAGAGAGACCTTTCTCAGTCAAAAAGGTCTCTCTGGTCTTTATCTTGATGTCTCTAACAGAGAAAGCCTTCTCTTGGATAGAGAAGGCTTTCTTTTTGTTTAAAAACAGCCTGGCACCGAGCTATATTCCCAGGAGGTGACCCTCCAAGTATTGTCGCCGCAACAACGTTTCACACCTGAGTTCGGGATGGGTCAGAGTGG